>CAXTFX010000228.1:0-7356 GCA_964243185.1 uncultured Chthoniobacterales bacterium | reverse complement strand
ACCTCGACGTCCTCCTTGCGGACGCTGTCGGAGACGGTCTGGGTCTCGGTGTGGCCCTCCTTGCGCACGCGCACCGCCCCGGTGACCACCGTGTCCTTGGAGACGACGGCCTCCTCGCGGCTGGCGTGCAGCTCGATGGTCTGCTCCTGGAAGGCCTCGGCCGCCACGCCCCCGGCCACCTGCTCGGCGCTGAGCCGCTCGACGTGCACCTCCTCGCGCCGCAGCTCCACGGGCACGTTGACCTGCTCGCTGGAAACCGTCTTGCGGATGTGCACGGCACCCCCCTCCACCTCGCGCTTGCCGACGCGCAACTGCTCCTCGTGCAGGACCAAACGCAACTCCTCAGCCGCCCGGTCGTAGGCGGCGCGGGTGGCGTGTTTGGCCTTGTCCCAGCCGACGCTGGAGCTGTCCTTGCCCCGCTCGTAGGCGCCCTTCAGGGTGCTCTCCGCATCCGCGAAGCTCTTCTCGGCCCCGTGCTCCCGGGCGCCCTCGTAGCCGGTGCGGTAGGCGCTGCGATACTGGTCGTAGCTGCCACCGCCCGTGGCGTAGGTCTGCTTGGCGTGGTTCTCCTGCCAGTAGGCGTCGTGGGCCTCCGGGTCCACGGTGGCGTTCTGGGCCGCCTTCTCCACGCCCTTGCCGGTCAGGCCACCGACGACCGCGCCGGCCACCCCGCCGATGACCGCGCCGACCGGGCCGCCCGCCGCGCCCATCGCCGCCCCCGTGGCCGCCCCGGAGAGGCCCCCGGTGGCCGTGCCAATGGGCTGGCCCTTGCTGTCGCTGTCAGTGAGATTCGTGTCGTGATCTTTCATAACGTTGGTTGGGTTTAGTGTTGTGGCGGCAAGCTCTGCCCAGCAGGACGCGCTGACCGCATGGGAGGAATGCGCGAACCGGGTGCAGTCAGACCGTAGAGCCAGCGCCGAAATCAAGCTTTAGGGGGATTCCCCTAGGCTCTACTCAGGCTTTGCCGGGAACCTTTCCGGGCACAAATCCCTCGGGTGGTCAGTCGGGGCAGCGCCGGCCATCGCCCGGGCCGATGTAGGAACCAGGATTGTCAATTGGTGCCCGCCCGGTCCCGCTGGTAGAAACGGTCATGGTCGCCGTCCCGCCCGCCCTGGCCCCGTGCCCGCCGCCCGCTCACCCGCCGTCTGCCCCGCCCGGACCCCGCGCCGCCGGGGTCCACCGCCGGGACCCGCGCGTGCCGTTCGCCGGCCTGCTGGCGACCTACTGCGCGCTGGGCTGCACGGTGCTGGGATTCAACCGGTCCCCCCTGCAAATCCTCGGCACGGTGGCGGCGTGCCTCGGGCTGGACGTGTGCTCCGACCGGCTCCTGCGCCGGGGGCAGCCGCGGCGGGAACGCTTCGGGTTGAGCGCGGCCATCACGGGCATGGGGTTGTCCATCCTGCTCAACTACGCCCACCACCCCTGGCTGCTGTTCGTGCCGGCGTTCTTCGCGGTGGCCTCCAAATACCTGCTTACCTTCGAGGGCCGCCACGTCTTCAACCCGGCGCTCTGCGGCGTCGTGGGCTGCCTGACGCTCGGCGGCGGCCTGTTCGCCTCCGCGCCGGCCTACCAGTGGGGCGGGACGCTGATGGTGGCCGCGCCGCTGGTGATGGCGGCCCTGTCCCTGTTCGTCTTCAAGATCGGGCGCACCGCGCTCATCGTGAGCTTCCTCGGCTTCTACGCCCTGCAAACGACGGTCCGCGCCTGGCTCCTGCGCTGGCACCTGCCGATGGAGACTGTGCTCGTGGGTTCGTTCACCTCCCCGGCGTTCTTCCTGTTCGCCTTCTACATGATCACCGACCCGCGCACGTCCCCGGTGGGGCCGCGGGCGCAGGTCGGCTGGTCCCTCGCGGTGGTCCTGGCGGACGCCGCGTATCACTTCCGGCAATCGCTGGCGACGCTGTTCTTCGCGCTCTTCGCCGTGAGCGCCGCGCGCTGGGCGTTCCTGCACGGGCGCCGGCTGTGGCGGCTCGGGCCGTGGGCGGGGCTGCGTGCCGGGTTGTTCAACGGCGCCTTCGCCACGCGGGGGGCGGCGTTCGCGGGCGTCGGGGCGCTGGGCCTGGGAATTTACGGGAACGTGCTCCAGCCGCGGTTCGTCGCGCCCGACCCGGGCTTCCGCTTCGAGCCGGTGCCGGCGGCGGTTTCGGGAGTTTCCTCGCAGCTGGGCAACGTGCTCAACGAGGTGGACCCGCGCGTGGCCCACGTCGCCAAGTGGCTGCTCTCCGTCGGCGACGCCGTGGCGGTGGGTGACTTCGACAACGACGGTCTGCCCGACCTGTTTCTAACCAACCCACTCAAACGCCCGGAGGACCGCAACGCGCTCTACCGCAACCTCGGCGGCTTCCGCTTCGAGCGCGTGCCCCTGCCAGCCCTGGACGAGGTGAACCGCCACCCGGAAACCTACGGGCTCGTCGCCCACGCGCTGTTCGTGGACTACGACAACTCGGGGCGCGAATCGCTGGTGCTCTCGACGGCGTTTGGACGGACGATCCTGCTGAAAAACCGCCCCGGCGCGGACGGGCGCGCGGAGTTTGTGGACGTGACCCGCGCCGCCGGCCTGGGCGATGACTACACGATCAGCGTCGCCGCCACGGCGTTGGACTTCGACAACGACGGCAACCTCGATCTGTTCGTGGCCAACAGTCTCAGTCCGTATCTGTCGGACTATGACCGGCCTACCGAGTTTAACATCTTCCACCTGCCCCCGCCCGCCTACCCCGGCGACCGGCGCATGTTCCATTTCATGCACCACGGTTGGCAAAACGCGGAGAACGGAGGACTTAACCTATTATACAAGAACCGTGGCGACGGCACGTTCGAGAAGCTCGACGCCGCGAAGCTCGGGATGCCCGAGACGCATTGGACCCTGGCCGTGGGCGCCGCGGACCTCAACCACGACGGGTTCCCCGACCTTTACTGCGCCAGCGACTTCGGGCCGGACGACCTTTACCTCAACGAGGGCGGCAAACATTTCCGGCGCGTCCAGGGACGTTTCTTCGGCAGCATCGGGCGCGATACTTACAAGGGCATGAACGTGTCCATCGGCGACCTCGACAACCGGGGCTGGCCGGATGTCTATGTTTCCAACGTGCACGTCCCCCTGCAGGCCGAGGGCAGTTTATTGTGGCGCGTTTCCCCGGACGAACACGACGCCTTCGTGCCCCGCGTCGAAGACACCGCCACCGCGCGCGGGGCGTTGAACGAAGGCCGCTTCGGCTGGGGCGCGGCGATGGGCGACGTGAACCTCGACGGCGCCCTCGATCTCGTCCAGGCCAACGGCATGGTGGACGACACGCCGGACCGCCGTTTCCCGACCCCGCGGGACTACTGGTATCGCGTGAGTTACGTCATGCGCTCCGGCCCGGAGACCCACGCCTACGCCGACCGCTGGCCGGACCTGCGCGGCTACGAGATTTTCGGCCGCCAGCGCGACCGGGTCTATCTCTCCCGCGGCCCCGGCGCCCGCCCGCAGTTCGCGGACGTGGCCGCGCAGGTCGGCCTGGACGCGCCGGGCAACTCCCGCGCCGTGGCCCTGGCGGACTTCGACAACGACGGGGCGCTCGACCTGGTCGTCACGCACCAGTTCGCCCCCGCGAGCATTTACCGGAACACGTTGCACGAGCGCGACGCCGCGGCCGGCCGCCCCCCCCACCACTGGCTCGGCCTGGCGCTGGCGGGGGACGGGAAAACCGTCAACCGCGAGGCGGCCGGCGCGCGGGTGGTTTTACGTTACACGGATGCCGCCGGGAAACCCGCCCAGCAGACGCGCGAGGTGATGCTGAACAGCGGCTTCGGCGCGCAGGGCGACCGGCGGTTGTTGTTCGGGTTGGGCGAATACGCCGGGCCGGTGGAGGTGGAGATTCGTTGGCCGAACGGGCGGGTGGAGACAATGCGAGACCTTGCGCTCGACCGTTACCATGCGCTTCGGTTTGGTGGCCAAGCGCCGGTGTTGGCCGAACCGCTTGCGGCCCCGGCGGGGCTGCATTGATCTGCCACCCCCGTTCCCCATGTCCCTGACCGATTTTTGGTATGTCGCCGCCGAATCCCGCGCCGTGGACGTGCGCCCCGTGCGCCGGGTCCTCTTCGGCCGGCCGCTGGTGCTCTTCCGCGACGACCACGGCCGGCCCGCGGCGCTGCGGGACCGTTGCGCGCACCGCAACGTGGCGCTTTCCGGCGGGCGCGTCACCCCGGACGGCTGCCTGGAATGTCCCTACCACGGCTGGCGTTACGACCCGCACGGGGCCTGCGTCCACGTTCCTTCGCTTGGTCCCGGCGGGCACGTCCCGGGGTCCACGCGGGTCCCCGCGTTCCCGGCCCGGGAGCGGGACGGCTACTTCTGGGTCTGGGCCAACGAGGCGTCCGCGCCCGTCGGGGAGCCGTTCAGGTTCCCGCACCACGGCGAAGCGGGGTGGACGCACTTTCGGATGCGGACGCGGTTCGCCGCGTCGGTGGAAAGCTGCCTGGAGAACTTCCTGGATTGTCCGCACACCGTGTTCGTCCACCGCGGCTGGTTCCGCTCCCCGGACACGCGGGCGCTGACGGCCGTGGTCCGGCGCCGGGCCGCGGAAGTCGAGGTCGAATTCAAGGGCGAGCCGATTTCGGAGAGCGTCGTTTCGCGCCTGTTGTTCCCGAGGGG
Organism: uncultured Chthoniobacterales bacterium; assembly: GCA_964243185.1. Classification (GTDB taxonomy): domain Bacteria; phylum Verrucomicrobiota; class Verrucomicrobiia; order Chthoniobacterales; family SZAS-18; genus CAXTFX01. The sequence continues at coordinate 2,720 of CAXTFX010000228.1, read as the reverse complement.
CAAGGAACTCCGCCACACGGACCGCTTCCTCATGCCCAACGTTTCCCGCGTGGACTACGACTTCGGACCGGAGCGCCGGTTCATCATCACCTCCCAGTGCACGCCCGTCGGCGAGCGGGAAACGGAGGTGTTCACGGAGATCAACTTCCGCTTCGGCGCGTGGGGCCCGCTGGTGCGGTTGTTCTTTGAACCGTTGTCCCGACGCATCATCCGGCAGGACGTGGACATCCTCGCCGCGCAGGACCGCCAGCTCGCGGCGTTCGGGGGGAAGGAAGAGTTTTCGCATGTCGAGACGGACCTGTTGGGCCGCCACCTCCACGCCCTGCGGGCCGCCTGCGAGCGGGGGGAGACGCCGCGGGCCGGGGAGGAGACGGCACGGGAGATCACGATCCGGTTTTGAAGAAGGGAATGCCCGCGAAAGCCGCGAAAAGACGCGAAGAAAGAAGGGAGAATTTTTCTTCTCCCTCCTTTCGCGTCTTTGCGCGGGTTTCGCGGGCACCCGTTCCCCCCCCCTTCGGCACCCTGCTCGCGCTGGGGCTTCTCTGCGGCCTCTTCGCCCGCCGGCAGCGGCGGCCGGGGGCGTTGGGCGGACCGATCTCCGCGCCGAAAACGCTCTGGCTATGGCACGCCCTGGGCACGTTCTTCGTCCTGCCGGGGTTCCTCTGGCGCAACCGGGCGCTCGGGCGGGACACCCGGCGGCTATTCGGGGCGGTGTTCGGCAGCTTCCTGGCGCGGGCGGGCGTCGAGGTGCCGCTGTGTGCGGCCCGGCGCTGGCGGTGCATACACGGCATCGCCCACAACGCCTTCACGCTGGGGCTGGTCGTCGGCCTGTGGCCCCGGCGCCCACCCGCCGGTCCCCCCGACCGCCGGGCCCGGGGGTTCGCCCCGCTCCTCGCCGCGACCCTGGCCGCTGAGAGCCTGCTGGCCTGGCGCTTCTGGCGCGTGGCGGAGCCGGGGGACGGCGTGTTCTTCGCGGCCCCGGGCGACCCCCGTTTCGCCCGCATCAACCGGTTGACCTGGCGCGTGCTGGGGGTGCTCGGGCCGTGGCTGGGGCGGTTTCTGTGGGTGACGCGCGGGGATTTCGTCCGCCGGCCGCGTAACCTGCGGACGAAACGCCCCGCCCCATGACCCCCGTCGCCAAGCGCCTCGTGAGCGAGGCCGTCCCCGTGTCCGCCCTGGACCCCGGGACCCGCGCGGAGCTGTTCGCGCTGTTCGCCCGGCACTACGACTGCGTGGACGAAGCCCGGTTTGACGCCGACCTCGCCGGCAAGGACCACGTGCTCCTGCTGCGCGACGCCGCCACCGGGGCCGCGCGGGGCTTCTCCACGCAGGTCGTCACGCGCGAGGTGGTGGACTGCCGGCCCGTGCGCGCGGTGTTCTCGGGGGACGCGGGGATTGACCGCGCGTAGTGGGGGGAGCAGGAGCTCGTGCGCGCCTGGTGCCGCTACGCCGGTCGGGCCTTCGCGGGGACGGAGTCGGGGACGCCGCTGTTCTGGCTGCTCATCTCCAAAGGGTTCCGCACCTACCTGTATTTGCCGCTGTTCTTCCGCGCCTTCTTCCCGCGCCGCGACGCGCCCACGCCGCCGGCCGTGCAGCGCGTGCTCGACGTGCTCGCCGCCCGTCGGTTCGGCCCGGCCTACGACCCGGACGCGGGCCTCCTGCGGTTCCCCGCTTCGCTCGGCCAGCTCCGCCCCGGGCTCGCCGACACGCCCGCCGGGCGCCGGGAGGACCCGGACGTGCGCTTTTTCCTCCAACGCAACCCCGGCTACGCCCGCGGCGAGGAGCTCGTCTGCCTCGCGGAAATCTCCCCGGGGAACCTGCGTTCCTTCGCCCGTCGCGCGTTGTTGGAAGGCGCCGCGTCGTCCCCGTAACCTTGCTCCCCGTGCCGTCGCTCGCCCCCCTCGCCAACCTCGCCTGGATGGCGGCGGCCCGCGCGGAGCACGCGCGGTTCCGCCGGGCGCTGGCCGATCCCGCCGCGGCCCAACGCGCGGTCCTCGCCCGGTTCCTGGCCGACAACGCCGGGTGCGTTTACGGTCGGCGCCACGGGTTCGGGAAGCTCCGCGGGCCGGGGGACTACCGCCGCGCCGTTCCCGCCGTTTCCTACGACGACCTCCGCCCCGACCTGGCCCGCGTCGTGGACCGCGCCGAGCCGGGCGTCCTGACCACGGCGCCGGTGCGGATGTTCGAGGCGACGGGGGGCTCGACGGCCGGCGCGCGCAAGCTCGTTCCCTACCCGGACGCCCTCCGCGCCGGGTTCGCGCGGGCCGTGGGCGCGTGGATGTTCGACCTGCTACGGCACACGCCGGGGATGGTCGGCGGCCCGCAGCACTGGTTCATCACCCCGGCCGGGCGCGGCGCGGGGGAGCAGCGGACGCCCGGCGGGCTGCCCGTGGGCTTTGAAACGGACGCGGACTACCTCGGTCCCCTGGAGCGCGCGCTCGCGGCCCGGCTCTTCGCGGTGCCCGGCGCCGTCGCCCGGCTGGGGAACCTGGACGCGGCCCTCTACGCGACGCTGCGTTTTCTGTTCCAGACGCCGGGCCTGCGGTTCATCTCCGCGTGGCACCCCTCGCTGCTGGTGATCCTCGTCCACCGGGCCCGCGCGTGGGCGCCGGCCCTGCTGGACGACCTTGCCCGCGGCACGTTGACCCTGCCCGGCGGGGAGCCCGCGCCCGCCACGCTCCGCCGGGGCCTGCGCGCGATGCCCGCCCGCGCCCGCCGCC
>CAXTFX010000227.1:0-7368 GCA_964243185.1 uncultured Chthoniobacterales bacterium | reverse complement strand
GGCGAGGCCGGTATGCCGCCAAACGCCAGCCACGCGACGACGGCGGCGGCGGCGAGCGGCGGCAGCAACGGCGGGCGGCGGCGCGGGGGGTTCCTCATCGTGGTGGGCCGGCGGGGGCGGGCGCGGGCGGGGCGGCAGCGTCCAGGTTAGGCAGGTAATCGGTGCCATCGAGCCAGATCACGTCGGCATCCCCCTCGTCGAAGTGCAACGGCGTGGCGGTGACGGCCGAGGCCGGCGCCGCCACGCCCGGGGCGGGGGACGGGTCCACCGGCGGCACGGGCGGGGGTCGGACGTCGTTTCTGACCACTGGCCGCCGTTCTGGCTCCCGGCCCCACGGGCAATGTCCACGGGTTCAGGCGGCGGCGCGACGGCGGGCGGGGGGAGGGTCCTGGGCGTGTCGTTCCGCACCACGACGATCGGCTGGGACGGCGCCGCCCCACCACCCGTCGGGATCAGCGTGCGAACGCCGACCAGGGCCGTGAGCAGACAGGCCGCCCCCGCGGCGAGCAGGCGCGCGGGGGTCCAGTCCCACTGCCGCCACCAGGCGCGGCGTGGGGCAACGGCGCGCCGCTCCTCGGCGGCGATGCGCGCCATGATGCCGTGGTTAAAGAAGTCCGGGTTGGACAGCGCCGGGACCTGGAGGTTTTCCCGCAGCAGGTCGCGCAGGTGCCGGGTCATGCGCCGCTCGGCGCGGAGGGCCTCGGCATCCGGCCGGGCGGCGAGGGCGCGCTCGAAGGCGGCGTGCTCGCCGGCCGGCAGGCAGTCGTCCATCCAGGCGGTGAACTGTTCTTCAAAGGTTTTCATAGACGTCCTTGAGCAGGGTTTGCAGCTTGCGGCGCGCGTAGAAGAGCCGGGACATCACGGTGCCGATGGAGCAGCCGACGCTTTCGGCGATTTCGTGGTATTGCAGGCCCTCCATCTCTTTGAGGAGGATGACGGCGCGGTGGTCGGGGGAGAGTTTGTGGATGGCGGCGTCGATTTTCTCGCGCCGTTCTCCACGTTCTAGCTTCTGGCTGGGGGCCGGCTCGCTCTTGGGGGCGAGGGGGTTGGTCGGCTCGATGTCGGAAAGCTGGATGGTTTCGTCAAACTCCTGCCCGCCCTGGACCTGTTTGCGGCGGAGGGCGTCGATGGCGACGTTGGTGACGATCCGGTATAACCACGTGTAAAAGGAGGAGTCGCCGCGGAACCGGCCGATGTTCTTCCAGGCCTTGACGAAGCCATCCTGCGCGAGGTCCCAGGCGTCCTGCTCGTTGTGGACGACGTGGTAAGCCATGCCGAAGACGCGCTGGCGGTAGCGGGTGACGAGTTCATCGAAGGCTTGGGCATCTCCTTTCTGGCAACGTTGGACGAGGGCGAGGTCCTCGCGGGCCTCCGCGGCCGACGCCTCGCTGACGGGGCGCCGGGAGGCGGCTGCGTTTGGGGACACGGGTTCGGACGGGGTCACGAGAGCGGTTATTCAGAAGGACCCCTAGGAAAACATGCCGGGCGGAGAGGTGCTCGCCAAACACGCGGAAAAAGGCGAAAGCAAGGGAGGAGAAAAGGCCCCTTCTTGTTTGGCGTGTTTCCGCGTGTTTCCCGGGCTGTTCTTCCTCTCATCGCCCTGGTCCGTGCCGGCGGCGCCACTCGCCGCGCAACTCGCCCATGAGGTTGATGATGCCGTCGCGCACGCCGAAGATGCCGCCGCGCAGGAAGGCGGCGCGCTCGGGCTCCAGCAACCGTTGGACCTCGCACTCCCCGGCGGCTTCGAGGGCGGTGGTGATGGCCTTCAGGGCGCGCTTGAGGTAGGCGATGGTCATGCCCAGCTCGTCAATGTCGTCGTCCGAGAGGGCGGCGGCGAGCTTGACGCTGGCCAGCGTGGCGTTGGCGGAAAGCCGGGCGGCGGCGGGCGGCAGCTCCCCCCCGGGCGGCTTCCCCCGCGCGGCGAAGAGCCCGTCAATGCTGACGGCCAGCGCGTTCGCCTGCCGGTAGAGCGGGTGCGGCTCGGCCGGGTCGCACCGGGTCGCCGCGTCGTCTTCGTCGTCACCGTGGCCGGGAGCCTCGGCCTCGGCCTCGGCTTCCTCCCGGGCGAACAGAGCATCCACGTCCTCGCCCCAGTCCCGGCCGTTCTCGTCCAGGAGGTGGTGCCAGCCCATCTCGCGGGCGATGAGCCGGTCGCGGTCGGGGTGATCGAAGTAGCGCTCCAGCAGCTCCATGTAACGCTCCGTCTTCTGGTCCTGCTGTTGGAGGAAGCGTTCCCAATCGTATTCGTCCCACGCGCGCTCGGCACCGCCGCCGTCGGGGCCGTCGCGGAAAAGGGGATCGTCTTCGGCCATAGGTCGCGCGCGGGCAGCCTACGCGGGGCCGCGGCCCCGTTCAAGCCGCTGGCGAGACGCCGCCGGGGGCGCCGCCGTCCTGGTCGCGCATCCACTGGATGGCGCGCTGGATGAGCTCGTCGCCGTTACGCAGGTGCAGCTTCTCTTTGATGTGCTCGCGGTGGCTCTCGATGGTCTTGCGGGACAGCCCGAGATTCTCCGCGATCAGCCGGGTGCCGAGGCCCTGGCCGATGAGCCGGAAGACCTGCAACTCCCGGTCCGTGAGCCGGTCCACGGCCAGCCCGACGCTTTCCCGCGGGCCGCCGACGTATTGGTCCACCATTTTCTCGGCCAGCTTCGGGGAAACGTAGATGCCCCCGGCAAGCACGCGGGCGATGGCGACGAGGAGCTGCTCGACCCGCTCCTGTTTCATGATGTAGCCGCGCGCCCCGGCCCGCAGGGCGCGCTCGGCATAGACGAACTCGTCGTGCATGGACAGCACGAGCATCCGCGTGGCCGGGAACCGGGCGCGGATGTCCTTGACCAGCTCGATGCCGTCGCTCTGCCCCAGGGATAGGTCGATGAGCACGAGGTCCGGCACGCCGCCGCGCTCGATGAACTCCAGGGCCTCGCGGCCGTTATCCGTTTCGCCGCAGACCAGGAGGTCGGGCTGGGCCTCGGCGCGCAGGCCGGGGAACGGCGACTCGCGGCGGTGGTCATCCACCAGGAGGAGCCGGTGGCGAACGACCCCGGCGGCCTCCGGCTGGGTCGGCGTCGGCGGGGGCGCGGCGTCGTCGGGGGAGGGCATCACGGGGGGAGAGCGGGGTAAAACGCGCCGGGACATCGCTGCGGACGCGACCGACGACGGGAAATCGGCGCTACCGGGAAGGGAAAGCGAGCGGGGGTTAAACACCTGTCCGCCGGGTCAAAGCCCTTAACCGAACGGCCCGCTGGAAGCAAGCCTTTCCCACGCGGGGCCGGCGCATACGGCCCGGTCCGGGCCGTCGCGCGATTTCCAGCGCCGTTTCCCCGCCATGCCCGCCACGCCCGTTCCCAACGCCGCCTCCCGCAAGCCGCCGCTCGTTTCCATCGTGCTCGTGGTGGCGATTCTCTACGTGGCCAAGGAGGTGCTCATCCCGTTGGCCCTGAGCATCCTGCTCGCCTTTCTGCTAGGGCCGAGCACGCGCCGGCTGGAGCGCGTCGGGGTGTGGCGCGGCCTGGCGGTGACGCTGGTGGCCGGGGTGTTCTTCCTCGCCCTCAGCGGGATCGTCTGGACGGTGGTCAACCAGGCCGTGGATCTCGCCGGCAAGCTGCCCACCTACCAGAACAACATCGTCCGCAAGCTCACCAGCCTGCGCGGTCCCGGCGGTAACTCCCTGACCAAGGCCGCCCAGGTCGTCGAGAGCATCAACAAGCAGCTCGACGACGCGCCGGCCGCCACGGGCGGCGGAGACGCGGCGGAGACGCCCGTTCGCCCCGGCACGCGCGGCAACCGGCCGGTGGCCTCGCCCAACAACGCCCCCACGGGCGAAACCGCGCCCCTGGCCGTGCGGGTCGTCGAGCCCACCCTGAGCCCGACGAAGCTCCTGGGCAACCTCGCGGGCCCGATCCTGGGTCCCATCGGCACGGCCGGCGTGGTCATCGTGTTCACCATTTTCCTGCTCCTCCAGCGCGAGGACCTGCGCGACCGGCTCCTGCACGTCGGCGGCGGCGCCGAGCGGCTCTCGGTCACCACCCAGGCGGCGGACGAGGCCGGCAAGCGCGTCAGCCGCTACCTGGTTTCCCAGGCCGCGGTGAACCTCACCGTGGGCACCCTCCTCGCGCTGGGGCTATGGGTTATCGGCGTGCCTAACGCGGCCCTGTGGGGGCTGCTCATGGCGCTCCTGCGGTTCGTGCCCTTCCTCGGCGCGCCCATCGCGGCGGCCTTCCCGCTGCTGCTCTCCTTGGCCGTGTTCGACTCCTGGCGGCCGATGCTGCTCACCGTCGGGTTGCTGGTTGGGCTAGAGCTGGTGTTCGTCAACGTCATCGAGCCGATGGTTTTCAGCCATTCCACCGGCGTTTCCTCCCTGGCCGTGATCGTCGCGGCGACCTTCTGGACGTGGCTGTGGGGGCCCGTGGGCCTGCTCCTGGCCACGCCGTTCACCGTGTGCGTCGTCGTCCTGGGCCGCTACGTGCCGCAGTTAGAGTTCCTCCATACCCTGCTAGGTGACGAACCCGTTCTGCCGCCCGACGCCCGGCTCTACCAGCGCCTCCTCGCCGGCGACCAGGAAGCCGTCGCGGAACTCACCGACGAATACCTCGCGGAACACTCGCCCGCGGAGCTTTACGACGCCGTGCTCATCCCCGCGCTCAACCAGGCGCAGACCGACGCCCGCGACGGCAAAATGCCCGCGGAGCGTGAGGCCGCGGTGCGCCAGACCACGGAAGCCCTCTTGGAAGACGTGCACGAGCGGGGCCGCGCCGCCGCGGCCCCGGCCACGAACGGGGCCGGCACAGCTCCCCCCGCCCAGCCCCCGTGCGTGCTCATCCTGCCCGCCAAGACCGGGGCGGACGAATCCGCCGGCCAGATGCTCGCCCATGCCCTCGCGTTGAACAACCTCCCGGCCGAAGCCCTGTCCCACAAGCTGCTCGTCCAGGAGGTGCTCGACCGGGTGGCGGCCACCGGCGTCACCGTGGTCTGCGTCTCCGTCCTGCGCCCGTTCGCGGTCATGCAGGCCCGCCACCTGTGCAAACGGTTGCGCGCCAGGAACCCGAGCCTGCGGATCATCGTGGGTTTATGGGACACCAAGAACGCCCCGGAAGGCTCCCGCCGTCACCTGCAAGACTCCGCGGACGGGATCGAGAACACCATCGCCGGGGCCGTGGCGGCCCTGCGGAGCCTGGCCCCGCCGCCGGCGGCCGCGGAGGCGCCGGTCGTTGGGGCGCCCCGCCGGGCCATCGTGCCGGTGGCGTGAGCGGCGAGGGTCCGGCGGGTGATCCCTCACCCGCCGCCGTTTCCGGTTTCGACGCGCCCTCCCCCCGCGACTTAGGGATAGGTCGCCCTAGCCCCCGCCGCCGTATTGTTTGGCTGCTTCCACAAGGGCTTGCGTTTTGGCTGGTTTTCGGCTCTAAAGGAAGTAGTCCGCGCCGCTGGGTTCGCGCTGGCGCCCCGCGGCGGACGTGCTACCGTGTCGCTGTTCAGACGAACACCCTCCTATGCCTGCTGCCGCCCCCGCCCGCTCCGCCGCCGCCGTCGTGCCCGTGGTTCACACCTACGACGAGAGCAAGATCAAGACGCTCTCTTCCCTGGAGCACATCCGCGCCCGCACGGGCATGTATATCGGCCGCATCGGCGACGGCTCGCACTACGACGACGGCGTCTATGTGCTCCTGAAGGAGGTCATTGACAACGCCATTGACGAATTCATCATGGGCCACGGCGCCGAGGTGCTCGTCACCATTGACGGCCCCGTCGTCACCGTGCGTGACCACGGCCGCGGCATCCCGCTGGGCAAAGTCGTGGAGTGCGTCTCGCGCATCAACACGGGGGCCAAGTATAACGACGACGTCTTCCAGTTCTCCGTCGGCCTCAACGGCGTGGGCACCAAGGCGGTGAACGCGCTGTCGAGCGAGTTTGCGGTGGTGTCCTACCGCGACGGCGAGTTCGCGCGGGCCGAGTTTACCCAGGGCACCCTGCGGGGCGACCAGCGCGGCAAACTCAAGGGCGAAGTGGCGGAGCGGAACGGCACGTTGATCCGCTTCTCCCCCGACCCGGAAATCTTCAAGAAAGTCGAGTTTCGCGAGGAGCACGTCACCCGGCGCCTGCGCCTTTACACGTATCTCAACGCGGGTCTGAAGATCCGTTACAACGGCACGCTGTATCACTCCCGGAACGGTCTGTTGGACCTGCTCGAAGAGGATACGTCCGGCGAGCAGGAAGCCTTGTATGAGCCGCTGCACTACCGGGACAAGATGCTCGAGATCGCGTTGACGCACACGCAGCGGTTCTCGGAGACGCACTACAGTTTCGTCAACGGCCAGTTCACGGGCGACGGCGGCACGCACCTGTCGGCGTTCCGCGAGGGTATCCTGAAGGCCGTGAACGACTTCACGAAGAAGAAATACGAGGGCGACGACGTGCGCGAGGGCCTCGTCGGCGCGGTGTCCATCCGCCTCAGGGACCCGATCTTCGAGTCTCAAACCAAGAATAAACTTGGCAACACCGAGATCCGCGGGGACCTCGTCCAGCGGGTGCGCGACGTCGTCTCGGACCTGCTGCACAAGCACAAGGACGTGGCCGAAAAGATCGTCGCCAAGGTCGAAGACACCGCCCGGCTGCGGCGGGAGTTGAGCAGCGTGAAGAAGTTGGCCCGCGAACGCTCCGGCGCGTTGACGTTACGCATCCCCCAGCTCAAGGACTGCAAGCTGCACCTCAACCAGAAGAAGGGCGGGGGCGAGGATTCGATGGTGTTCCTCACGGAGGGTCAGTCCGCTGCCGGCAGCATCGTGTCCTGCCGCGACGTGCTCACGCAGGCGATCTTCGTGCTCAAGGGTAAGCCGATGAACGTGAACGACCTGAAAAAAGTCGCGCTGTATAAGAACGAGGAGCTCTACAACCTGATGCGGGCGCTCAACATCGAGGAGAGCATTGACGGGCTGCGTTACCGCCGGGTGATCCTGGCCACCGACGCGGACGTGGACGGCCTGCACATCCGCAACTTGTTGGTGACTTTCTTCCTGCGCTTCTTCCCGGAACTGCTCACGCGCGGGCACCTTTACATCCTGGAAACGCCGCTGTTCCGCGTGCGAAACAAGAAGCGGACGATCTATTGCTACGACGAACCGGAGCGCGTCGCGGCGCTCAAGGCCACCCCGAACCCGGAGATCACCCGGTTCAAGGGGTTGGGCGAGATTTCCCCGGCCGAGTTCAAGGCGTTCATCGGCCCCGACATGCGCCTGAGCCAGGTGGAGGTCGAGAACCTGCCGGCCGCCCCGCACATCCTGGACTTCTACATGGGCAAGAACACGCCCGAACGGCGCAATTACATCATGGACCGCCTGGTGGTCGAGCCGGAGGAAGTGGCGGGGGAGTAGGCAC
>CAXTFX010000226.1:0-7370 GCA_964243185.1 uncultured Chthoniobacterales bacterium | reverse complement strand
AGGCTCCGGCCGCGCCGGCGCTCGACGGCCGCGCCGGGGTCGGGGCGGTAAACCTCCTGCGTGGCCATGACATAGACGAGGTCGTTGCCGTAGTCGCCCCGGCCGCCGTGGTAGCGCGCGAAGCGGCCGAAGTCGTGGATCAGCCCCGCCTTGTAGTCGCCGGCCAGCCCGGGGGCGTTAGGGGCGACGTTGTAGCGGTAGCCGATCTCGCCGGCGACGATGGCGTCGTCCTTGAAGCGGAAGCTCACCCCGCTCTTGTCCACGACGGGAAAGCGGTTGCTGTTGCCGTTGTAAACGCCGGCCTTGAGGTAAACGCGCTCTGTCGGCTCCCAGCGCAAACGCACGCCGGGCTGGCCGGCGGGGGTGGAGGGCGTGCGCAGGTTGGTTTTCGTCTGCGGGTTGCCGAAGGCATTGGCGACAAACGAGGAGTGCATGTCCTGCAAGGCGAACTCGTCGTGGGCGGCCAACTGACCGAGGCGCAGGGAGAACCGCTGGCCGTCAGGGAGGCGGACGGCCTGCTCGAACCAGACCTCGTTGAGGCGAAAGGTGTTGTGGCCGGCGACGGAGGAGACGTTCTGGTAAAGCCCCAGGTCGTTGGCCGCGAGCCGTTCGCCGGTTTGCAGCACGCCGCTGGCGTGGAAGCTGCCGCCGGTCCAGGCGCCGCCGGTGAGCCGCTCCAGGTTCACGTCCAAGGAGGCGGAGTTGCGCACGAAGTAGCCTTCGCGCCGATGCTGGGAGAAGCCCCCGTCGGTGGCGGCTCCCTGCGCGTCGCCGACGCTGGTCAACGACAGGGTGACGCCGCGCCCCCGCAGGTCGCCGCGCGGGTCGAGCAGGTCCATGAGGACGGTGCTCTTGAAGTTGCGCTCGGCCCCCGGGTTCTCCTGCGGGGTAGCCGTCAGCGCGGGCCGCGGGCGGGTGGCCGCCGCGGGGTCCGCGTCCGCGGCGCGGAGGGCCGGGGGGAGGGTGGCGGCGAGGATGGCCAACGCGGGCAACGCCGGGAGCAGGCGGGCGGGGAACGGCGGGCGGGACATCGGGGTGGGCAAGGGTTGGGGAGGGTGCTACGGCGTGGGTCCGCGGTTCCCGCCGACCCACACCCGCCAGAGGGCGTAGGGCGGCTGGCGCTGGTCCTGGCCGCCGGCGTAGTCCGCGCGGCGGGGCACCTGGTTGCAGGTGAAGTAGAGGAAGCCGTCCGCCGCCAGGTGCAGGCTGTCCGGCCAGATCAGGCGCGGGTCGCGGGCCAAGGTCTCGTAGTGCTCCCCGTCGGCCGAGCGGCGCCGGATGGCATTGTGGACCAGGTCGGAAAGCAGCAGCCGGCCCCGGGCGTCGGTTTCCAGGCCGTCGGAGACGAAGTCGCGCGGGGGCAGGGTTTCGACGGCCCGGGCCACGTCGGCGTCGGCGGTGCCCGGGTCGGCCAGCAGGGCGGTCGGGACGCGGTGGACGGAGTGGTCGGTCAGCGAGGTCCAGAAGAGCCAGGACCGGTCCGCGGAAAGGGCGATGCCGTTGGCGCCGCCGTCGTCCGGGTGGGGCGCGCCCTTGCCCCCAGCCGGGGTGACGGTGAGCGGACGGCCGTCCACGGGCGGGGACTCGCCGGTGGCGCGCACGCGCGGGTCGCCGGCCAGCCGGCGCCAGGCCCGGCCGGTGGCGAGGTCCAGGACGACGATGCCGCCGGGTCCCTTGCCGCCGGAATCGGTCAGAAACGCGATGCCGGCCAGCCCGCGGGTGAGGTCCAGGCGGAAGTCGTTGAGGTTACTCTGCGGGCCGACGACCTTGACCGGGAACGGGTAGGTGCGCTCGACCTGGCCCGTGGCGAGGTCGAAGCACACCAGCTTCGGCCCGCCGGGCACCCACGCCGGGTCGCTGCCGAGGATGCCGCTGTCCAGCGCCCAGAGCCGGTGCTGCGCGTCAATGCGGAGGGCGTGGACGGACACGAGCCGTTCGCCGGGCGGCCGGGCGGGGTCCAGCCGGTTGAGGTCGGCGTCCGGGTAGGGCACGACGGTGCCGTCCACCCGGAGTTCGGCCAGGGTCGCGGCCGGCGGCGGGCCGGGGTCGAAGCGTGGGAAGGAGACGAACCGGCGCCCGTCGGGCAAAACGGCGATGCCGCTGGCCCAGTGGTCGGGGAAGACGGCCACCAACTCGGGTTCACCCACGACCGGCAGACCGACCGGCGCGGGCGAGCGCGCCAGGGTTTCGGCCGTCCCCGGGGCCGGGCACCAGGTGGCGATGGCCGTCGGTTCGCCGCCTCGCACCGGGGGCAGGAGGGCGTGGAGGGCGAGCATCATGACGGAACAGGCGGCCAGCCGGGAGCGGGCCGGAAGGGAGAAGGGTTTCACGTCGGGTTCATCATCTCGGCCTCATCCGGTTGACGGGCGGAAGTCTCACGACACCAGCGCGCCGGGGTTCTTCAGGTAGCGGCTTCTGATGGCCTCGGCCGTCCAGTAGGCCAGCGCGCCGACGGTGCCGGTCGGGTTGTAGCCGGAGTTCTGCGGGAAGGCCGAGGAGCCGACGACGAACAGGTTGGGCACGTCCCAGTGCTGGAGGTAGCGGTTGACCACGCTGGTCTTGGGGTCGTCGCCCATGACGGCGCCGCCGACGTTGTGGGTGGTCTGGTAGTGGGTGATCTCGTAGCGGCCCCGGCGGCGGGTTTCCAGGATGGACTCCGCGCCCATCGCCCGGGCCATCCCGATGGCCTGGTCGGTGATGTATTCGCTCATGCGGTGCTCGTTTTCCCCGAAGTCGAAGGTCATGCGCAGCAGCGGCTGGCCGGAGGCGTCGCGGTAGGTCGGGTCGAGGTCCAGGAAGTTGCCCCGGTAGCTCTGGCAAGCCTGGTGCATGTTCATGGTCAGCACCCGCTGGTAGGAGTCCACGACCGAGCGTTTCCACCCGCTGCCCCACATTCCGGCCTCGGGGCGGGAGGGATGATACTGGATGGGCAGGCCGCCCATGTTGAAGGTGCCCACGAAGCCGCCGCCGACGAAGCCCAGGCCGGTGTGGTCGAAGTTGTCGCCGTTGAGGTCGTCAATGACCGTGCCCAGGCCGCCGCCGGCGACGAAGGGGTTGAAGTTCCGGTCCTTAAACCACGCGGAGAGATACGTGATGGTCTGGTAGGCGTAGTTTCGGCCCAGCGTGCCCTCGCTCGTCTGCGGGTTGTATTGTTTCCCGATGTTGGACAACATCAGCAGGCGCGGGTTGTTGTAGGCAAAGGCGGCCAGGATGACGATCTCCGCCGGCTGCTCGGTTTCCCGGCCGGCGGCGTCGAGGTAAACGACGCCCGTGGCCCGCCGGCCGTCGGCGGAGCGGTTGACGCGGGTGACGTAGGCGTGGTGGCGCAGCTCGACGTTGCCCGCGCGGGAAAGCGCCGGGACGACGCAGGTGTTGGGCGAACTCTTCGCCCCGTAGGCGCAGGCGAAGTTCGAGCAGTGGTTGCACACCCGGCATTCGTTGAGGGAAACGCCGTAGGGGTTGGTGTAGTCCCGGCTCATGTTGCCGACCGGGATGGGAAACGGGTGGTAGCCCAGCTCGTTAGCCTTGGCCTCGAACATCTGGAGGGCCAGGGTGCGGGGTAGCGGCGGGTTAGGGTATTCGGCCGAGCGGGGGCCTTCAAAGGGGTTGCCGCCCGCGAGCTTCCGGCCGCCGAGGTTGCCCGCCTTGCCGGTGGTGCCGGCGACCTGCTCGAAGCGGTCGTAGAACGGCTCCAACTCGTCAAAGGTGACGGGATAGTCCTGGATGGTCATGCCCTCGGGGATGACGCCCCGGCCGTAGCGCTCCACGAGGTGCGAGCGCCAGCGCAGGTCGTCGGGCGTCTGCCGGAAGGTGTGCCCGCTCCACGTCACCCCGGAGCCGCCGGTGCCCGTGCCGGGGATGAAGCTGCCCAACTGGCGCATGGGCAGCGCCGTTTGCGCGGCCTCGTTGCGGAAGGTGATCGTCTCCCGGGAAAGGTCGGTCATCAGGCCCAGGCGCACGTTGTAGCGCAGGTCGTCCCACATCCGCGGGGTGTTGAAGTCCCCGTTCTGACTCTGCGCGGGGCCGCGCTCCAGGACGACGACCGACTGGCCGGCGTCGGAGAGTTCCTTGGCCAGGATGCTGCCGGCCCAGCCCAGGCCGACGATGACGACGTTGACGGGTTTTTGCTTGGTGGACATAAAGTTGGGGAAGAAGGGCGGTTCAGGCGCGCACCGTCAGCAGTTGGGCCACGCTCACCGGCTCGTAAACGACGCGCCCGGTCTTGCCCACGTCGGCGCGGAAGTCGGCCCGGGCGCCGGGGAAGCCGAGCATCCGCCAACTGCCCATGTCCCGGTTGCCCCCGTAGATCGGGTCGGCGAAGTAGCCCTCCTGCACGTTGGCCCAGACCTGGTTCCAGAAGATCTGCGGCGGCACCTCGCCCAGCGCGACCTCGCCTTTTTCCACGGCCGTGATGACCTGCTCCTGCGCCGCGTGGGGGAGTCCGGCGAACGGTTTCCCGCCGAACGCGCGCCGGCAGTGGGCGTCGGCCTCCGCGATGCCCAGGCGGTAAAGCTCCCCGGGGCGCAGGGGCAGTTGGTAGCCCTGCTCGGGGTGCGTGTCGGCCGGGAACGGGCCGGTGAGATACATCTTCTCCCCCAGGCCCCACGCCCCGGCGAGCTGGCGGTCGAGGTAGTCCACCACGCCGAGTTCCAGCGCGCCGGGGCCGACGTCGTCGGGCGGGATGAGCCGGTCCACCCACGCCTCCATGAAGGCGGCCTCCTCGCGGTTGAAGAACCCGTAGTTACGCCCCGGCGCGGCGGCCGGGGGCGGGAGGGTGTCGGCGGGCGTCGGCCGCAACGGCTCGGGCGGCAGGCCCTCCGCGTGGGCGGAGCCGCCGGGGCGCAGGGCGAACAGCGCGCTGCTCGCCGCGGTCAGCGACAGGAAGGCGCGGCGGGTGAAGCGGGAATCTTCGGCGGGAACGGCGGGAGGTTTATCCATGTTGGGAAGCGAGTTAGGCGACGGGGAAAGGCTAACGGCCGGTCCCCCCGGCACGCCACGCGGCGGGCGGAGGGTTTATTTCACCCGCGCCCGGCGGACGGGGCGTTCCGACCTTTGGGGGATGGCGCGGGGGCTTCCCCACGGGCCACCGCCGCCGTAACCTGCCCGTGGCCGCGAGACGCCCGCCGGCCGGCCTTGTCAACCGTGCAGCCCGCCACGCCATCACCCTGTCCCGGTTCTGAACCGGCTGACGCTCTTCCCGAGGGGGACCGGGCCGCCCTGCTCCGGGAGTTGGCCGCCGTCCGCGCGCAGGCGCGGGCCGCCGAGGCGCGCGCCGCCGACCTGGATGGGACCAACGCGCGGCTGGCCCGCTCGATGGGGCACCTGGCGGCCGAGGCTTCCCCCGACGCGTTCGTGCGCCGACTGCACCGCGAACTCTGCGACCTGCTCGGCGGCGAGGGCACGGCCCAGTTCCGCCTGGACCCCGAGCGCCGCCGGGTCTGCGGCGGGGTCATGGTCACCGTGGGGGGCGACGTCGCCCACGACCCGGCCACCCTGGACCAATCTCTCGACGAGATCCCGGCCTTGAGCGGCGATCTGACCGAGGACCGGGTCCTGCGCTTCGACGTGGAGCGCGACGCGGCGGTCATGAGCCCGCACACCGTCGAGTTCATGCGTCGGACCGGGCTAAGCTGGTTGGTCAACCTGCCGCTTTTTGTCAGCGGCCGGCCGCGCTGGGTGGTGGCGGTGGCCGGCCGCGAACCGGCCCGGCTGACCGCGGGCAACCTGGAGCTGTTCCAGCTTCTGTGCCGGCAGCTCACCCTGGCCCTGGAATTGCGCCAACTTGCCGACGAACGACAGGCGGCGACCGTCGCCCGCGAGCGGGAGCGCGCGGCCGAGGAGCGCGCGGCGGAACTGGCTAAGGCCAACGCGGCGCTGCGCCGCGGTGTGGAGCGGCTGGCCGGCGAGCAGCACATCGGGGCGATCCTCGGCGCGTTCCTGGCCGAGGCCGTCGCCACGGTCAGCGCCAGCGGGGCCGGGGCGGTGATGCTGCGGGTGGCGGATACCGCGACGACCTTTGAGCCGGCGGCGGTGTGGGACGAGGGCCTGCTTTCGCCGGCGGTGATCGCCTCGCACCCTTACCTCGGCCGCTACACGGAGCTTTCGGGCGCGGACCCGGCGGGCATCTTCACGGCCCTGGCGCGGGGGACCATGCCGAGCTACCCGGTCGAGGACCTGCGACAGAGTGTGCCGCTGGCCTACGCCTACCACCGCGAACGGGGACACCGCGCCATCTGGCACGCCCCTCTGCTCCTGCGTGGCGAGGTGCTCGGCTTCCTCGCCCTGGCGCTTACCGAAGGGGAGTTGCCCGGGGAGGCGGAGCGGGAAACGGTCGCCGCTTTGGCCCAGCAACTTGTCCTCGCCGTGGAGTTGACCCGATTGTCCGAGAAGGCACAGGTCGGCGGGGTCCTGGCCGAGCGCCACCGCTTGGCCCGGGAGATCCACGACACCATTGCCCAGGCCCTCGCCGGGGTGAGCGTCCACCTCACCGCCGCCGAACTCGACGTGCCCGCCGACGCGCCGGCCACCCTGCGGGAACATCTCGCCCAGGCCCGGGAGCTGGCGCGCACGGGGTTGGCCGAGGCCCGCCGCTCCATCCTGGCCCTGCGCCCGGAGGCGCTGGACGGCTCCACGCTCTGCGTCGCCTTGGCCGAGCGGGCGGCGGCGCTGGCGGCGACCGGCGGCCCGCACCTCTCCGTGCATCTGGCCGGCACGCCCCGGCCCATCCCCGGCGAGACGGAAACCGAGCTGCTGCGCATCGGTCAGGAGGCCATCACCAACGCCGTGCGACACGCCGGGGCGGGCGCGGTGGAGGTCCTCGTCGAGTTCGCCCCCGGCACGTTGACCATCCGCGTGCGCGACGACGGCCGGGGCTTCGACCCGGCGCAACCCGGCTCGCCCGACGGCTTCGGCCTGCTCGGGATGCGCGAGCGCGCGGCGCGGGTCGGCGGGGAGTTGACCCTCCTCAGCCGGCCCGACGCGGGCGCCGAGGTGCGCCTGCGCGTGCCCCTGGACTGAAAACCCCCTGCTCCCCCCGCCATGCCCAACCGCGCCCAACCCCACCCGCCGCCCCCGCCCACCCCGGTGCGCCTGCTGCTCGCGGACGACCACCCGGTGGTGCGCGCCGGGCTGGTGGCCATCATCGAGCACGACGGGCGGATGCGCGTGGTCGGCCAGGCGGACGACGGCCGGGCGGCGCTGCGGCTGTGGAAGGAACTGCGGCCCGACGTGGCGTTGGTGGACCTGCAAATGCCCCTGCTCGACGGGGCGGGGGTCATCACCGCCGTGCGCCGGGAGTTCCCCGAGGCGCGGCTGGTCGTGCTGACGACCTTCGGCGGCGACGAGGACGTCCACCGGGCCGTGCGCGCCGG
>CAXTFX010000225.1:3318-7378 GCA_964243185.1 uncultured Chthoniobacterales bacterium | reverse complement strand
CTCCCTGGGCCGCGGCCGCTGACGGGCGTTCCCGGCTGCCAGGCAGCGTGGCGTTCGACGGGGGTTTGCGCCCTAACCCAATCCGGCGTGTAATACTGCGGGGGGCCGTGCAGCTCCGGCTTCTGGGTGGCGACGGCGTAGGCGGATTCCTGCGCGGTGGTGATAAAGGCGTCCCCGGCGATGAGCGTGCGGTCCGACTCCCGCCAGAGGGAAACCTGGCCGGGCGTATGCCCCGGGGTGTGCACCCAACGCCAGCCGGACATCGTGGGCACGCTGCCATCCAGCGGGAGGGCATGAAGCCGGCTGCCAACGTTGACGGGACGGCGTGGGTAGAGCGGGGACAGCAGGGCCATCAGCCCGCCGCCGACCTCCGGGGACGCGGGTGGGTAGGATTGGCTGCCGTCGAGGTAGGGCAGCTCGGCCGGGTGGGCATAGACGGGGGCATCCCAGCGTTGGGCGAGTTCCTCCAGGGAGCCGACATGGTCGAAGTGCCCGTGGGTCATGACGATGGCCGCCGGCCGGGCGTCCTCCCCGAAGCGCCGGGCCGCCGCGCCCGCGATGAGCGCGGCGGTGGCGGGCATCCCGGCGTCAATGAGCGTCCAGCCACGGTCCCCGGTCTGCGGCGGGCCGAAGAAAACGACGTTGACGATGGCGAGCCGCTGGTAGGCCACGTCCGGCGTGACCTCGTGGGAATGGTCGTGGGGGTCCGTGGGCGCATGGTCGGCGCGAGCGGCGGGGTCGAGAGAGATTTGTTGGGACATGGCGCCGGCTAAACCGGCGGGCAGACCCCAGGTGGACGGCGACATCCGGGCACGGTCGGCGAGGGCGGCCAAAGGCGGCGCAGGGCGGGCAGCGGTCCCGGCCGGGGGTGCCCGCGTCGTGATCCCCGGCGGCCCTGGACTCGTCAATCGGCACGCCGCAACGTGGGCAGTTCATGGCGAGGGGGGCCGAGGAGCGCGCCAGGATTTTGCCCCGGGGGGCGTCACTGGTAGGGGTGTGAGGAGCAGTTGGATACTGTTGGCGAACTACCCCCGGAGGGCGGCGAAGCGGGAGCGGCGGGTGGTGGCCGTCGGCCGCTGGAGTAACCAGCCGTCCGTGCCCCCGAGATTGATGGCCACCGCCGTGGCCGAAGTGCTGGAGGTGAGTTTTGCGCTGGCCGCGGTAGCGGCAGCGGCGCAGGCCGTGGACGCGCACGGCCTGCGAGAAGGTGCCCTCGATGCCGGCACGCTTGGCGTAGAGCGCTTTCCACCCGGGCGTGGTCTGCTTTCGGCGCTGTTCCCGGAGCACCTCGTAGTGGGCCCGCGCCCGCAGGGTCAGTTGGCGGCCGGCCCGCGGCGCGCGCGTGCAGCGCGCCCGGCTCGGGCAGCCCTGGCAGCCGAGCCGGCCGCGAGCGCACGCTGACGACGGCGTGACCGTCGGCGCTGGTCGTAGCCACCCACTTGCGGGAGAGTTTACCCTGCGGGCAGCGCACCTGCTTGGCGGCCCAGTTCACCGTGAAGTGCTCGGCGCCAAAGCCCTCGTCGGCGCGCGTCTGCCAGCGCACGGCCCGGCGTATGGGTCCAACCAGGGCCAGGCCGTCGTGGAGGCGGGCGCTTTCCAGGAACAGCTCGGCCGAGGTGTAGCCGGCGTCCACCAGGTGCTCGGCGGGGGTGAGCCCCTTGGCCGCCAGCGCGCGCTGGATGGGAGCCGTCACGGCGTCGTCGGGCACCCCGGCCGCCGTGGTCGCTACGTGGGTGATCAGGTGCGCCTCCTCCGCCCCGCACGCCGCGGTGAGGTGAACCTTGTAGCCGTTCCAGCAGGTGGTTCGCTTGTTGGCGTAGTGCGCCTCAAGGTCGTAAGGAGAGTCGCAGCGCACGCCCGCCGCGGGCAGGTCGGCCGCCGCTCGCCAGCGCACCGGCGCGTTGGGATCGGCCGGCGCTGCCCCATACTGGTGCCCCCACATCGCGCGTAGCACCTCGACGGCCGACAGGCGGCGTAGTGGCGGCGGTGCCCCCACCGCGTCCACGGCCACGAGCAGGGCGAAGCCGTCGGCGCCGATGATTCCCGCGTGCGCCTCGCGGGCCTGCTGGCCCTTGGGCAGACGCTGCTCCTCGGCCCGGCGACCGCCGTAACGCTCGAACCACTCTGGCGGCGCCAACGCCCGCAGCCAGTCCGGGGCGATGGCAGCCACCGCGTTGAGGGCAAAGCGCAGGGCCTCGCTGACCGACTCCAGCCGGTTCACCGCGCGCGGCCGCCAGCACGTGGGCGGAGTCGGTGCGCTGGCGGCCCCGGGCCTTCACCCACCCGCGCTCCTGGAAGCGGGCGAGCAGCAGGTCGAGCAGCCGGGCCTCGGCGCCGCCGGCCAGGAGCCGCGTGCGAAATCCGCTCAACACGGAGAAGTTGAAGCCGGGGTCAGCCAGTTCCAGAGCCAGGGCATACTTCCAATCGCTGCGGGCGCGCACGGCTTCGGCCGCCTGGCGGTCAGAGAGGCCCTCGGCGAACTGCACGACGCAAATCAGGGCCGGCCGCCACGGCGCCAGGGCCGGCTGGCCGGTGGGCGGAAAAAGGTCCCGGAAGTCCGCATCGCGGTAAAGAGCCCCGAGTTCATCGCGCATCAGCAGGTAGGCGTTACCCCTGGGGAACGCCACGGCGCGCGACGCGCGCCGTGGCGCGAGGAACAGGTTGCAGACGGTCAGGTGGCAGAGACATCCTCCTGTGCTCGTTCAACTTTCATGGGATCGCAATGGGGGTTCGCCAACAGTATCCGTAGTTGGACGCAAAACCTCGGTAAGCACAACGGGAGGCCAACGAGGGCCTGACGGCAAACAGGGGTTCGCCGACATCGTCCAGCACGTCACGTCCGTCGCGATGGGCGCGGAGCAGCGATTCCGCACGGAAAACCCGGTCGCTTTGTGTCAGGGTGCGGGAACCCGGCTGGCGCATCATCCGCCCGGCGCGATCCAGCGGGAGCGGGGGAAGGAAATTCGGCGTTTCGTGTTCGGACCTCTACCTGGACGCGGCGCTCGCCCAACTCCGGGCCGCGGGCCACCCGGTGCGCGGGGAGGACGTGGTCCGGCTCTCCCCGTTGGGCTGCGAGCACGTCAACGTGCTCGGCCGCTACGCTCTTACCTTGCCCGACCCGGTCGCCCGCGGTGAGTTGCGCCCGCGACGCGACCCCACCGCGGTCCCGGGGGAGGAGACCGCGCAAGACCCCTTACCGAGGTTTTACGTCCAACTGCTACCCACACCCCTAAGCGTAGTCGTTGCCCGTCCCGTGCACCTTGGTAAACCGCATCGTGCCCGAGCTTAAGGGCGGTCTGGCACCTTGTCAGCCCCGCGGTGGCAAAGGGTGATCTCCCATGCGACCCTCGGAGGGTCCCCCTCATGGAGCTTCGCCACCTGCGCTACTTCGTCGCCGTCGCCGAGGAACTCAGCTTCACCAAGGCCGCGGTCCGGCTGCGCCTGGCCCAGCCCTCGCTCACGCGCCAGATCAAGAACCTGGAGGCGGAACTGCGCGTCCCGCTCTTTTCCCGATGCCAGCGGCGCATCGCCCTGACCGAGCAGGGCCGGTTCTTCCTGGACCGCGCCCGGCGGCTGCTCGCCCAGGCCAACCAGGACGTGCAGGAGGTGCGCCGCCGGGGGACGGCAAGCGGCGGGGGCCGGGCGCTCAACATCGGCTACACCGCGGACCTGCACTGCCACCTGCTGCCGCACTCGCTGTCGATCCTGCGGCAAATCTGGCCGGAAGTGGCGCTCAACCTCTTCGACCTGACGGTGGCCGAGCAACTGCGCGCCTTGGCGCTGAACAAGCTGGACCTAGGCTTCGCGCGCGACGTGAAGCTGCCGCCCCAGGCGAACCTAGGGCGCGTGTTCGTCCAGGACTGCGACGTCATGGCCGTTCTGCCGGCATCGGACCCGGCCACGGACGGCGGGGTGGTGCCGCTCGCGGAGCTGCGCTCGTCCCCGTTCATCGTGCTGGCGGAGGAGTCACTGCCAGGGGCGCGGGCGTGGCTGCTCGGGGTTTGCCGGCGGGCCGGGTTCGTCCCGCAGATCGCCCACGCCGTGGACCGCACGCCGGCCC
>CAXTFX010000225.1:0-3308 GCA_964243185.1 uncultured Chthoniobacterales bacterium | reverse complement strand
CTGCGTCGGCCTGGGGTTGGGGGTGGCCCTGCTGCCCCAGGGGTGCCGTGAGATGGCCCATCCGGGCAGCGCCTTCCGCCCGCTGGCCGAGCCGGTCCGCAGCCGCACGGAAATCGTCTGGAAGGACCCGGTCTTCGCCGCGCCGCTCCAGGGGTTCGACCAATCCGTCGGGAAACGGCTGAAGCAGGGGAGCGTTGAGCACCCGGGAATCCCGGCCGCGGTGGCAGCGGTTCCATAGCCTGCGGCTATGGGATTTGCGGACGCACGAAGCATTGGTGCGCGCCGCCTGCAGCGGGGAGGCTGGGGCACGAACCCCTCCCGGTCGCCTCTCCCGGCCTTCCCGCCCAACCAGCGCGTTGCGCGCCCCGAGCGGCAAACCAGGACCCACGCATGAACGAGCACCCCGTCAACCGCCGCACCTTTCTCACCACGGGTGCGCTCCTGGCCACGTCGCTCGCCCTCAACCCGGCTCCGGCCAACGCGCGAGGTCTTATGGATACGCCAACAATGCCCACGACAACGGTGCCCCCGACGCGCGAGGTCGTGTTGTCGGTGAACGGCACGGACCATCCGGTGCGGGTGGACACCCGCACGACGCTCCTGGACACGTTGCGCGACAAGCTCGGCCTCGTCGGCTCGAAGAAGGGCTGCGACCAGGGGCAGTGCGGCGCCTGCACCGTCCACGTCAACGGCGAACGCCACCTCGCCTGCCTCACCCTCACCGTGGCCGCGCCGGGTCTGCGGATCACCACCATCGAGGGCCTGGCCGAGGGCGACCGCCTGCACCCCATGCAGCAGGCGTTCATCGACCACGACGCCTTCCAGTGCGGCTACTGCACGCCGGGCCAGATCATGTCCGCGGTCGCCTGCGTGCGCGAGGGTCACGCCGGCTCGGACGGGGACATCCGCGAATACATGAGCGGCAATCTCTGTCGTTGCGCGGCCTACCCCAACATCGTCGCGGCCGTCAACCAGGCCAAAACCGAGATGGAAAAACGCTAATGCGGCCCTTTTCTTACGAAGTTTCGGCGGACGCCGCGTCCGCCGTCGCGCTCGCCTCCGTGCCGGCAAGCGCGCACGTCACCGCGCCCGTGCAGTTCAAGGGCGGCGGCACGACGCTGATCGACCTCATGAAGCTCGACGTGATGCGGCCGACCACGGTCATTGACATCACCACGATCAACGACCCGTCGCTGCGCCGCATCGAACGCGCGAACGACGAACTGCGGATCGGCTCGCTGGTTTCGATGGCGGAACTGCACGCCGACCCGTCGGTGGTCCGTGACTACCCGATTCTCACCGAAAGCCTGTGGCAGGCGGCGTCCCAGCAGTTGCGCAACATGGCCCGCCTGGGCGGCAACGTGCTCCAGCGCACGCGCTGCCCGTATTTCCGCGACACGAGCTACGACCAGTGCAACAAGCGCGTGCCGGGCTCGGGTTGCGCGGCCCTGGACGGTGTGAACCGCGGTCACGCGGTGCTGGGCGCGAGCGAGCACTGCATCGCGCTCTACGCGGGCGACTGGGCACCCGCGCTCATCGCGCTCGACGCGCGGGTGGAGGTGCTGGGCCGGCACGGCAAGCGCACGCTCGCCTTCGCGGACCTGCACCGCCTGCCCGGGACAACGCCGCACATCGAGACCAGCCTGGCGCCGGGCGAGCTCATCACGGCCTTCGTCGTTCCCGGCGGCCCGCGGCGGCGGTCCCTTTACCGCAAGGTCCGGGACCGCGAGAGCTACGCCTTCGCCAACGCGAGCGCGGCCGTGGCGCTGGACCTGGACGGCAACGTTCTGCGGGACGTGCGGATCGGGCTGGGCGGCGTGGCGACGATCCCCTGGCGGGCGCGGCGGGCCGAGGCCCTGCTGCGTGGCCAAAAGCTGAACGAAGCCACCGCCAGCGCCGCGGCGGAGGCCGAGTTCGCCGACGCCCAAACGCGCGAGCACAACCGCTACAAGGTGCCGCTCGGCAAGGCAACGGTGGTGCGCGCGCTCCTGGAGGCACAAGCCATGAAGATTTCTTAACGTGATGGACCAGCCCAACCCCACGGCTCCCGCGCCGCCCGCCAACATGGGAGAGCCCATCCGCCGCACCGAATCGGTGGCCAAGGTCACCGGCAAGCCGATCTATGCGGCCGACGCGACCGAAGGCGCCCTGCTCCACGCCTATTTTCTGACCAGCGGTATCGCGCGGGGGCAGATCCTGTCCATTGACGCCGCACCTGCCGAAGCCCTGGGCGGCGTCCTCAAGGTTTACACCCACCTCAACGCGCCCCGCCGGATCGCGACGCCCTACACGCAAAAGGGCGGCTACGTTTCCGACACCAACATGCCGCTCACCGGGCCGGAGGTCCGTCACGACGGCCAGATCATCGCGATGGTGGTCGCCGAGAGCTACGAGGTCGCGCGCGACGCCTCGCACCGCATCGCCGTGCGCTACGCGCCCACGACACCCGCGGCGACCTTGGACAGCCCGGGCGCGGACCTCGCCCATCCCGAAGCGTTGGCCGAGAAGGAGAAGAAGGTCGGCGACTTCGCCGGCGCCTGGGCCGACGCCCCCGTCAAGGTCGAGGGCGAATACCGCACGCCGCCGCAGCACCAGAACGCCATCGAACTCTACTCGACCACCGCGTCCTGGGTGGACGGCGAGTTGATCATCCACGAGCCGAGCCAGTTCGTGGTCGAACTCGCCCACGGCGCGGCGACGATGATGGGGGTGGACCCATCGGCGGTCCACGTCGTTAACCCATACATCGGCGGGGCGTTCGGCGGCAAGGGCTTCATGACGCAACGCACCGCGTTGGTCGCCGGCGCCGCGCGGGATCTGGCGCGCCCCGTCCGCAACGTCGTGACGCGCGACCAGGGCTTCACACTGGCGACCTATCGCGCCGAGACGAAGCACCGCATTCGGCTGGCGGCGGACCGCGACGGCCGGCTGCGCGCTTACGGGCACGAGAGCTGGGAGATGCAGTCCCGGCAGGACGATTACCCGCTCGCGGGCTTCGGCGTCACCACCGCCATGTATGGCAAACCCGCCATCCTGACGCGCGTCAACTTGGTCAAAGCCGACCGACAGACCTCGGGCTTCATGCGGGCGCCGGTCGAGATGCCGTATATGTATGCGTCGGAAAGCGCCATGGACGAGCTGGCAGTGGCGCTCGACATGGACCCCATCGAGCTGCGCCGCGTCAACGACATCCGCGAAAGCCCCGTGGACGGCGCGCGCTTCACCAGCCGTTCGTTGATGCAGTGCTACGACCAGGCCGCCGCCAGCTTCGGGTGGAGCCAGCGTGACCCCAAGCCGGGGTCCATGCG
>CAXTFX010000224.1:0-7406 GCA_964243185.1 uncultured Chthoniobacterales bacterium | reverse complement strand
GGACGTGGTCGCCGTGGTGGTGCGCCGACGGGTCGTGGTGATCTCTTTCTCCTGCGCCCGGACGACGGTGGTGACGGGGGGCAGGACCGCGGCGGCCAGCGCGAGGAGGAGCAGGCGGCGACGCAGGCGGTGGAGGCGGGGCGAGGCGGCGACGGGGGAGCGCATGGGTGGAGCGACGACGGCGGCGAAAAGGTGGCGAGGACATGCCCGCGCAACCGTGGCGGCGAGCGGGTTACCACGGCGGGCAGCGCCGTGTGTATCGAACCCGCGGCGGACCGTCCACCGGAAAATCCACTTTTTGTTCCCCGGCCCTTTCCCCTCGGACCAGGGATTCCCGCGGACGCGCCGGGACCGACGCGCTTCGGGGCTAACTCCCTCCCGCGGCATCAGCCGCCACCAGCCGGCTCAGAACAGCATGGCTTCCTTCGGCGGCTCCGTCACGGTGGCGCTGCGGGAGCGGACGATGACGTTGTGCCGCTCGCCGTCCTGGGAGAAGGCGACGGTGCCGACCACCTTGGTCCAGGCCATCTCGGCGAGTTTCGCCGGCTGGGCGCTTTCAACGTTCACCGCCACGGGCCGGGCGTCGGCCGCGCAGCAGACCATGAACATCCGCACCAGGCGGAAATGCTTGTCCGCGTCCATCTCCCGGCCGGAATCCGGGGGCATGAACTGGCCGACCATCTCGACGGTCCGGCCCTCGAACTGCGGGCGCAGGGTGTCGTCCTCCGCGGCCATGAGCAGGTCCACCACGTTGACGATCAGGTTGCCGTCCGCGGACTTCGGCAGGGCGGCGGCGAGGTCCGCGGGCGCGCCGTCGTCCTCGGGCGCGGGCGTTTCGCCGGGCAGCGGGGGCTCGTTGACCGCCGACCGCGGCGCGGGGGCGGCGGGGGCGGCGCGGTTGCCGGCGGCGGGCAGGCTGGCGAGGTCGGTGGCCACGCCGCGGTTACGCACGGCGCCCGCGCCGAAGCCGTCCTGCGTGACGCACAGGGCGGTGGCGACCGGGACGTTGAGGACGAGGAAGGCCAGGAGCTGCGTCACCCCGCGCCGGGGGTTGACGACCGCGGCCACCGTCGGCCGACGCCGGAACGCCCCGGCCGCCAACCCCACGAGCAGGAGGCCCGCACCGGCCACGAGCGGCTGGAGGCCGGGCACGAGGTAGGGTTCCCCGCCGCGGTGCCCGCCGAGCCGGCCGCTGAAGTAGAAGTAGAGCAGCGCGAGGCCCCAGAACAGGAGGCTGGAAGCGGTGAGCAGACGGTTTTTCATAGGTCAGAGATTCAGCACGGACAGGCGCACGCAGACTAACCCGATGAGCGCGAACAAGCCAACGCCGAGCCAGAGCACGAAGCGGCGGCGGAACACCAGCGAGTAGAGCAGCACCAGCTTGAGGTCGAACATCGGCCCGAAGACCAGGAAACCCAGCTTGGCGTAGAGCTTGAAATCCCGCCCCAGCGCCGCGGCGATGAAGGCGTCCGAGGTCGAGCAGACGGCGATGAAGAACGCCAGGGCCATCAGCACGCCCGTCGCTGCCCAGGGGTTCGTCGCCAGCGGGCGGATGGCCTCCTGCCGGATGGCGGTGTTGAAGACGCTGGCCAAGGCGGCGCCGATGACCACGAACACGGCCACGTCCAGGAAGTCCTCCGCCCCGCGGTTGAGCGCCAGGAGCAGGCGGCGGGCGAGCGTGGGCCGCAGCTCCGCCTCCACCGCTTCCAGCTCCGCCAGGGAGGCCGGCTCTCCGCGCGGGTCCGTCGCCGCCTCCCCGGTGAACGGCGCGACCAGCGAGCCGCCGCCGCCCGCCAGCGCGCCGACGCGGAAAGCGGTGCGCCGGCCCGCGCGGCCGGGCAGCGTTTCCAGCACCTGCGGTTGGAGGAACTCCTCGGGCCGTAGCCGGTGGGCGAGCAGCCCGACGAGCACGGCCACCGCGTAGGACAGCGCCAGCCGGAAGCCGACGACCACCCAGGGCCGCTGGCCGTTAAACGCGGCGAAGGTCGAGACGGCTACGATAGGGTTCACCACCGGGGCGGCCAGCAGGTAGGTCACCGCGCAGGCCACGGGCAGCCCCTTGCCCATCAACCGCCGGATGATGGGCACCACCCCGCACTCGCACATCGGGAAAATCACCCCCAGCAGCCCGGCCAGCGCAACGGCCCCGGCCGGGTTTTTCGGCAGCAGCCGCGTCATCAGCCGGGCGGGGACAAACACCTCGATCAGCCCCGAAACCATCGCCCCGAGGAGCAGGAACGGGATGCTCTCAAACAGCACGCCCAGGAAGGAAAAGGCGAAATCCTGGAGGTTGAACTGAAACCAATTCATACGCGGCGGGGAGACGGCCGGCAACCATCGGGCGGGCGGGCGGCTTTGCAACGGGCGCCGGTCGGTTCCCATCCGGGGAACCCGCCCACGACCGACCCCGTGGTCGCACCGGGACGGTCTGTCCTCTGCGCCTCAGAACCGCCGCGCCGCGCCCAGCCGCACCCCGACGGTGTCAAAGCCGTAGTTCGGGTTGGTCAGATAGGCGTTGGAAATGTGCTGGTCCAGGGCGCCCAGCGTCACGTTCCAACGCGGGGTAACCTCGTAGCGCAGGCCGGCGCCGAGCAGGTAGGTGAAGGTGAAATCCTGTTGCTGCGCGTAGCGGAAGCCGCGTGAATCCGTCCAGCCCGGCCCCCCGCCCACCTCCAGAAAAGGCTGCACCGGCCAGCCGCGGGGCACGAAGGTGTAGCGCACGTTGAAGGCGAGGCCCGCGAAGAACGACTCCGGGCCGTGGAGGATGGCGCTGTAAATCGGCCCGCCGCTGACCTCCAGGTTCCCGCGCAACGGTCCGGGGCCGGCCGTGTCCGTCACCCGGTAGCGCACCGAGACGATCTGCGTAACCAGGTGATAGTTCAACGGGTTCTTGCCGCTGTAGCCGGCCACCTTGAAGAACGGGTTGGGCACCGGTTGAAACTGGTAGGACGTTTCCAGGCCGAGGGACCACCGGCTCCCCCCCCCCGGCGGCGCGGGCGCCGGGGCGGGCGTCGCCGGGGGCCCCGCGCGGCCGGGTGCCGGGGTGAGCGCGAGCAGGAGAAGGGAGAGCAGCGGCGCGGCGACGCGGCGGAACGACGGGGAGCGGGGGCGAAACAACATGGCTCTAGGTGAACCGACGGTGCCGTTCTAGGTCTCGCCGGGTCCGCTGGCAACCGTTTCCCGTCCGAAATGTTCACGCGCACGGCCGGTCCGACCCCCTCAGCCCGCCGACGCGCGCGCCCAGACCTCCGCCAGCATCGGGCGCAGCCGCCGCGCCTCCTCCCACGAGTTCGGCAGCGCGTGCAGGCCGTAGCCGTGCGCCGCCGGTCCCATCTCGGGCACGGCCAGGAACTCCCGGTCCGCGTCGTCCCGGTTCCCCTCCCACCACTGCCGCATGAGGGCCTCGGCGAATGGCAGCCAGTCGCGCAGCTCCCGGCTCGGGGAGCCATCGGCGTTCGAGACGGGCACCTGGCAGTGGTGCCCGTTGAAGGGCCGCAGGTGAAACTGCTGCGCGCGGTGGACCAGCTCCGGCCGCACGAGCAGGCGCGCGGCGAAGTCGCCGGGTTGCAGGTGCTTGACGACGGCCAGGTGTGAATGGTCCCACGTCATCGGCAGCAGCCTCCCCGCGGCGAGCCGGAAGGCATCGGCCAGGGCGTAGGCCTTTTCGGGCGTTTCCGTGCAGGTGTCGCGATGCACCTCGATGGCTGGCTCCAGGTCGCCCCCGAGGGCCGCGGCCTCGTCGAACAGGCTGAGGGCCATCCGCACGGCCAACTCCGTCGGCGTGTCGTGGTCGGCCAACTTGACGTTGACGTGCCGCGCCCCGGCGTCCTGTTGCCCCTTGAGCAGATCCTCGAACGCCCCCGGGTCCCCGCTGGCGAAGCCGCCGACGACGCGCAGCCCGCGCCGCGCCGCTTCCCGGCCGTGCGCCGGCGTGAGCCGGGTCGTGAACCCGTCGAACCCGGCCTCCTGGACCGCGTCAAGCTGCTTGTCGAGGGACCACGGCCGCGCCGGGTCGGGGTAGTCGGTCAGGGACCAGAGGCTGGCGAGGTGGCCGAGCTTGGGCATGGGGGACGAAGGGCCGGGCCGCGCGCTCAGGCCCGTTCCCCGAGCGTGGCCCGCAGGCTCTCCCCGGCCCGCCGGCCGAGGCCGACGCCGGTTCTCCCCCCGGGGATGGATACGGAGCCGGGCGCCACGGGCCGGGAGTTGAGCGTGTCGAGCAGCGCCTTGCTCACCTGGTCCAGACCTTGCGGGAAGAGTTGCACGCCGCAGAACAGGGCGCCGACCTCCAGCGCCTCGAACGCCGCGAGCACGCCGACCACGCCGACCACGGCCATCAGGGCCTCGTCCTCGCTGAAATCCTCCCCCAGATTGCCGAGAGCCTCGACGGCACGCGGGCGGACGAAGGAGGAAAGGTCGCTGCGCTCGATGAGTCCCACCACGTCGGTCAGGTCGGTTTCCTCGCCCTCGTGACCGTGGCCGTGGTGGTTTTCCTCCTCCTCGTCGTCGTCGTGGGCATAGTGGTGGCCGTGGTCCTCGCGGTCCCCGCGGCCGTGGTGGGCGTGGGCGTGGGCGTGGCCCCCAGCCTCCGCGCCCCCCTCGTCATCCTGGTCGTGCGTGTGAACCGTGCCGGGGTGGACGGTGAAACGCACCCCGCCGCCCTCCCCGCGCTCGAAGTGCAGGTGGTAGGCCGCGAGGTAGAGTTTGCCGAGCTCCCATTCCACGGTCGAGGGCGCGGCGCCGAGATCGCAGAGCGCGCCGAGCAGCGTTTCAAGGTGAAAGGGGCCGGGGCCCTCGAGAAGGAGTGTGCGCATAGGGTGGCGGGGTGTCCTGGTTTGGTCGGAGGGGCGGCCACCGGGCGTCCGCCCCTTCTGTTATAAACGTTTCCGACGGACGCGGCGGACGACTCTCCCGGTCAGCGCAGCCGCCGCGCCACCTGCAACATCGGCGGCAGCGGGCGGGCCGCCGGCTCGGCCGGGGCGATCTCCACCGGGGTGCTGTTCTCCACCGGCTCCGGCTCCCCGCGTTGGCGCCTGATGAACTCCCCGGCCAACCGCCGGTAGGCCAGCGCGCCGACGCCGGCGGGGTCATATTCGAGGATCGTTTTCCCGAAGCTCGGCGCTTCGCCCAGGCGCACCGTGCGCGGGATGAGCGTCTGATACAACAGCGTCGCAAAGTGCTGACGCACCTCCGCGACGACCTGCTGGGAGAGGTTCGTGCGCTGGTCATACATCGTCATCACGATGCCGCCGATCCGCAGCCCCGGGTTGAAGCCGCCGGTGGTGATCTGCTCGACGAGGTGAACGATCTTGCTCAACCCCTCCAGCGCCAGGTATTCGCACTGGATGGGCACCAGCAGCTCGTCCGCCGCGACCAGCGCGTTGGTCATCAGGATGCCCAGCGACGGCGGGCAGTCCATCAGCACGAAGTCGAACGGCGCGTCCTCCGCCAGGCTGGCGAGGATCTCCCGCAGCCGCGTCAGGTGGTTGTCCAGCCGCGCCACCTCCACCTCCGCGCCGGCCAAGTCCAGGTCGCCCGGGATGATGAACAGGTTCTCCAGCCGCGTCGGCAGCACCCGGTCTGCCAGGTCCGCCTCGCCGACGAGCACCCGGTAGAGCGAGCAGCCCTCCATGTTCTCCAATCCGAGGGCGGAAGTCGCGTTTGACTGCGGGTCCAGGTCAATGAGCAACACCCGGAACCGCTCCTCCGCCAAGGCCGCGGCGAGGTTAACGGCCGTGGTGGTCTTGCCCACGCCGCCTTTCTGGTTGGCGAGGGCAATGAGCTTCATCTTCATGCGGGACCGCCAAGATTCCACGGCAGGACCCCCGCGCGCACCTGTTTTCTTCAGGGTGTTCGCTTGCACGCCCCCGCCCGCGCCCGGAACGTCGTCCCCCCGTGGATACGCCGTTAACCGAAAAGTTGCTCATCGAAACCGGCGGCTGGCCGACCTTCAAACAGGCCAAGGCCCTCCGCGAGCGTGGCGGCGTCCTCGAAGCCGCCTGGGAGCCGCCGCTGCTCACCGGCCGCGTCCGCGAGAACGACCGGGAATACCGCGCCGGCCTGAAGATCGTCACCCGCATCCGCATTGATAACCTCTGCACCTGCCGCGTTTCCCGCGGCGCCGGGCTGATCTGCGCGCACTCCATCGCCGTCGGGTTAGCGGCCTTGAACCCCGTCGCCGCCCCGGCCCCGCCACCGGCCACCCCCCGCG
This sequence comes from uncultured Chthoniobacterales bacterium, assembly GCA_964243185.1. Classification (GTDB taxonomy): domain Bacteria; phylum Verrucomicrobiota; class Verrucomicrobiia; order Chthoniobacterales; family SZAS-18; genus CAXTFX01. Next base: position 1,198 of record CAXTFX010000224.1, on the reverse strand, counting down.
TCCCGCCACCGGCCGGCCCCGTCGCCGCCGCCCTGCCGTTTGTCGAAAACCCGGGGGCACCCGCGCAACTCCGCATTGTCCTGCCGCCCAATCTCCCGACCGCCTGGGACAAGGGCCAGATCGTCATCGGCTTGGAGATGGCGGAGGGCACCCGTCCACCCGTCCTGCTCGACGCCGCCCTCGCGAAATCGCGCCCCCTGCCGTTGCGCCCGCCGGACTTCGCCGTCCTTGCCGGTCTCTCCGCCGCGCTCAACGGCGAAATGCCTCGCGGCGTCACCATCCTGGGCCGCCGGGCCGCCGCCCGCCTGCTCGAACTCCTCCGCGGCCACCCCGGCGTCTCCCTCGCCCGCGGCCCCGCCCTCACGCTTCCAACCGACGGGTTCCGCCCCATCCTCGCCGCCGCACCGTCACCCGATGGCGGCGCCCGCATCACCGTCCGCTGGCCCGGCGCCGACGCCCAGCCGCTCGTCGCCCCCGAGGGCACCCTCCTCCTGCGCCCCGCCGCCCGCGAACTCCTTGCCGTCGCCCCCGGCCTCCCTGCGCCTTACGCCCCGCTCTTCGCCGGCATCACCCTCGCCCCCGCCGAAGCCGCCGCCTTCTTCGCCGGCGAATGGCCCAAGCTCGCCACCTGGTTCGACCTAACCGACGAGCGCCCCGCCACCGGCTTCGCCGGAAATCCGAACTCCGCCGACCTCCCCGCGACCGGCCCCAAAACCTTTGCCCTCGACCTCGAAGGCTCCCTCAACGAACTCACCGCCCACCTCACCGCCATCTACCAGACCCTCGGCGACGAATGGCCCGCCCACCCCGGCCTGCCCACCGCCCCACGGATGCCCGCCGGCGCCCGCCGCGACCGCGCCGCCGAGGACCTCGCCTTGGCTCGCCTCGCCGGCGCCGGCTTCTCCTGGCCCGACGCCAAAAACAACGGCCGCGCCCTCCTCCGCGGCCAGGACCACGTCCTCCGCTTCTTCGCCACCGTCCTCCCCGCGCTCAAACGCGACTGGCGCGTCACCGTCGGCGCCCGTTTCGAGCACGTCACCCGGGACATCGCCACCGTCACCCCCCGCGTCGAGGTCCGCGGCGGCGGCTCCGGCACCGACTGGTTCGAGCTCGACCTCGCCATGACCGTCCCCGGCCTCGACGGCCGCCCCGCCCAGACCTTCTCCCCCGCCGAGATCCAGCGCCTTTTGCAAATGGG
>CAXTFX010000223.1:0-7415 GCA_964243185.1 uncultured Chthoniobacterales bacterium | reverse complement strand
CGTCGGCGGAGTTGGAGTGGCAGGAATTCGTCGCGTTCATGCACGCGACCATCAGCTCGAGCGCCGTGCGCGTGAGGTTGTTCTTCCACTCCGCGGCGATCAGCGAACGGCCGCTGGTTTGCGTGTGCAGCTTGAGGATTTGCGCGCGTTTGTCGGCGCCGAAAACATCCCGCATCCCGATGGCCCAAATCTTCCGCGACACGCGCGCCAAGGCGAGGTATTCGACGTCCAGCGCACAATCGAGAAAGAACGATAGTCGCGGTCCAAACAGGTTTACATCCATCCCGCGCGCCTTGAACAACTCGACGTAGGTGAACCCGTTTGATAACGTGTAAGCCGCCTGCTGCACCGGCGTCGCGCCGGCCTCGGCGATGTGATAGCCGCTGATGGAGATGGGATACCAACGCGGCATCTCCCGCGTCGTGAACTCCACCATGTCCCCGAGGAAACGCAGGGAGGCGTCAATCGGGAAAATCATCTCGTTCTGCGCCTGCACCTCCTTCAAAATGTCGGCCTGGATGGTGCCGCGCAGCTTCGGCAAAACGTCGTTACCGAAGCGCCGTTTCGCCGCGGCGATATACATCGCCAGCAAGATCGGCGCCGGGCCGTTGATGGTCATCGAGGTCGAGACGTTCGGCTGGTCCAGCGCGAAGCCCGCGTAGAGCCGTTCCATGTCCTCCACGGTGTCCACGGCCACGCCGCCCTCGCCGATCTTGCCCATCACCCCGTCCGCCCCGGAGCCGACGCCGTAGAGGGTCGGCCCGTCGAAGGCCGTGGACAGCCGCTTGGAGCGCTGGGCGCGGGAGAGATAGTGAAACCGCTCGTTGGTGTCCTCCGCCAGCCCGAGGCCGGCGAACAGGCGCGTCGGCTCCTCCGCGTTGCCCGCGCCGACGGCCGCCCCGGCGGGCGCCGGCGCGGCGAGGTTCTCGAGGCGGTCCGCGCCCCCGGGAACCTGGTCGCCGTTGGCTTGGCCGTGCCCGTTCGCGTGCCCGTCCGTCGCCGGTTCGGGCGTCAGGTAAATCTCCCGGTAGGCGGCGCTCAGGAACGGAAACTCGCCCGGCAGCCCCTCCGTGAGCAGGTAGCGGATGATCTCGCCCGGTTCGTCCAGCTCCGGCAGGGCGAGGCGCGGCAGGGTCAGGCCGGTGGGGGTAACGGTGGTCCCGACCTTCGCGCGGGCGGCCTCCCAGCGGGCGGTGATCTCGGCGGCGAACGCCGGGTCCGTGCGCGCGCGGCGGACCTGCGCGGGGATGGATTGGCCGTAGGTTTCAACGGCGGTGACGACTTGGCCGAGGGGGGTCATGGGAACGGGGGAATAGGTATGCCGGCGCCGGGAAGGTGGCGGAATCGTGCAACGGGGGCAAACGGCAAGCCGCCCGCGGCCCCACGCTTCTTGCTCTCCCCACCGCGGGGCGGCACGCGCCCGCCTGCCGGACTCAGGTAACGCATCTCCGTTGAAACGCCGCCGGCCTCGCCACCGCCGGGGGCGCCTTGGCTTCTTGCGTAGCTTGGGACCGCCCGCGAGTTTCCCGGGATGAACGTCGCCATCGGAGCACCGCGGCCAAACGCCGCCCTGGCAATTCGCAACGCGATGCGAGCCAACCGAAAATGGAACACGCGACCGGAGTTGGCGTTACGGAAAGGGCTGCGCCAGGCAGGCATGACCGGCTACCGGGTGCACTGGCGCAAAGCCCCGGGCACCCCGGATGTGGCCTTCGTCGGGAAGCAGGTCGCGGTCCTCGCGATGGGCTGCTTCTGGCACCAATGCCCGCGTTGCCGACGCTCGGCTCCCCAGAGAAACGCGGAATGGTGGCAGCGCAAATTTGCGATGAACCGCGCCCGGGATGAACGCAACCGCCAGGCGCTGACCGCGTCCGGCTGGACGGTCGTCGAGCTGTGGGAATGCGAGATTACCAGGCGGTTGGACGATTGCGTGGACTTGGTCGGGAAAGCGTTGCGAAGCGACGTGCGAGGCCTCTGGGGGGTGAAACCCGGAACAACGGAAGCGGCGGACGCCACGCCGCGATATGTTACTCATATTCTGTAGATTCATAGTGTTCAAGGCGGATTCTCCCGCATGGTGCCGGAGGTGCGATTTGGCGAGCGGGTGAGAGCTTTGCGCGAAGCGCGGGATTGGTCCCAAGAGCGCCTCGCGGAAGTCACCGGTTTGCACCGAACTTATCTCAGCGGCATCGAGCGCGGGGTCCGTAACCCCACGCTCAAGATCATCCTGAAAATCGCTGAAGCTTTGCAGGTGGCCCCGGCGACTTTGCTGTCTGCCGCGGCGGCGGAATGAGCGGCGCGGCGACCACCGTTTTCTCCCGCCGCGGGGAGTTGGAGAAGGTGGAAAGAATTCTCTCCAACTATCTCCGTTTATCTTTCAGCGTGGATATCATCCCCGGCGCGTTGATGGAAGCTGTCCTGGCGCAAGTCAGAGGCGCCCAGGTGCTACGGAACTATGACTTTGTGGACGTGGTGAGTGAAAGCCAGCGCATCGGCTGGCAGGTCAAATCCACGAAGGCCACGACGCCGCTGACCTGGAAGCGAGCGAAAATCCCGGATTCCCCCGCGTTGATCGCTGCCTCCGAATCATCGGACGAGGCCCGGCAGCAGTTGGGCGACGCGCTCATCCGCTTTTGCAACCAGCACGCTCATCACAGCTTGAAGAAACACAAGTTGGACGTCATCGGTTATAGCCGTCTGATCCTTAACGCCGGCGGTGATGTGATTTATTTTGAAAAGACGCTCTGCACGCGGGAATCACCAGACCTGTTCAACCCGGCGAATTTCCGATGGCAGTGGTCCACGCAGAAATCGGGGTTAAAGAAGGAGCAATATCCGCGCTGCATGGAACTCACCTGCCAAGCGGAAAGAAGTGGTTTGCATGGCACGGGAGGGGTGAGAACCAGTTGCACTTTCCGGGGGAAAGAACTTGGTGGCCCGAGGCGGGAGATCCGCACTCCATCACCTTCCAGATGCCTTCGGTGGCGGATAGGCTGTCCTACGAGCAATTCACCGCGCTGCTCGCCAGCTTCAACCCACCACCAGCCTGACGCCGGAAGCCGGCGGCAATTTGCTCGATGAGCAGCGGAGGCACGGCGTTGCCTACCTGCCCGGCCTGTTGGAGGTAGGAGCCGACAAACTCGAAGGCATCGGGGAACCCCTGCAAGCGGGCCGCCTCCCGGATCGTGATGACCCGGGTCTCCACCGGGTGCCCGTAACGACCGGAACCGGGGTGAAATACCCATCGCGTGATCGTCGGGGCGACCATCGTTTTGGTCAGTCGGCCGTAAGCTCCGCTGTAACCGCTGTTCGGTCGTATCTCCGGCGGTAAATCCTTGATGCCCTGTCCCGGAGCGAGAGAGGCAAGTCTCTGGAACTGTAGGGGTTGCAGCTTCCGCGCCCGGTGGTTGGCCAACGAATCGCCGCTTCCGGCGCGCACCTTGATCTGGTAGTCGCTGCTCGGGGGCAAGGTGTAACGGGTCGCCTCGTGATCTGGCTCGTCCGCAAGCCCCGGCAGGTCGCCGATGGCCTCCCAGACCGATACGTGGCTCGGCGAATCCACCAGGAGAAACGGTCCGTCGTCGGGAGGCCGATGCGTCGGAGCGGGCAAATTCGGCGCAACCCCTTCCCGGTGCGCGAGGAAAAAGGCGCGGCGACGACGTTGCGGGATCCCGTGGTCCGCGGCGTTCAGGACCCCGTGCGTGACCGCGTAACCGGCCGAGGCGAGTCGCGCTTCCACCGAGCGGGTGTAAGCCTGGTCGAAGCCGTTTTTCATCTCGGCCACGTTCTCCATCAGGACGAAACGAGGTTGCAGAGCCTCCACGTAGTCCAGGAAAGTATTGACCAACCGGTTGTTGGCGGCATCGGCGGCGCGCTGCCGGCGCGGCACGTTTTTGGAGAAACCCTGACATGGCGGTCCCCCGGCCAGGAGGTCCAGTTCGCCGGGAGCGATGCCGACCCGATCCATGACAAGGCACGGCGCGGTGGACGAAAGGTCCAGGTTCAGGCACGACGATTCGGGGAAATTCCGTTGGAACGTGCGGTGATAAGTTTCCTCAACGTCCACCCCCGCGAGGACGTCAAACCCGGCCAGACGCAAGCCTTCCGAGATACCCCCGCGGCCGCAGAACAAATCGATGGCGGTTGGTCGAGTCATGGCACGTGACTCATAATCTACAAATTCGCGGCGTCAAGTGGCGGAATTCTCACTCCTCGCGCTTGGTTGAGCACGTTGGACACCGTGCGCGTGTCGCCGGCTGCCGGTGTGGCGGGGCGGCAGGGCGTTCAGAGATCTGACGTTGTCGTTCAGGTCGGGGGGCGCCGTTGTCGGCTCGCTCCTCTCCGGCACGACCGGCAACTCGCAAACAGGCGCGTCGAGGCGGTGGCTTTGGATGAAAGTCAGACCGTTAAGATCGGGGCCGGGCATGGGAAAACGGTCCGGCCGCACGGGGCGAGAGACGAGCGCGCAAGATATCCGCACCGCGAGCAGCCTGGAAGGCGCCAAGTTGGGATCCGCGAAGCCGGAGGTCGCCCGGAAAGCCTCCTCGTGCGCTTGGGGGATAGCCCGACGCGCCCGCGGTCAACGCCTGAGTGCGGCCGGGGGACGGGCGGGCGCTTGCCCGGCCCGGGAAGTCGTCTCCGAAGCCCAGGAAACGCGGTCACGTTCCGGCGGCGGGGACCAGGCTCGCGAAGAGTTCATCCACCCCCGCGTCCCGGTGCCGGTTGGCGGTGGTGGACAGCACGCGCTGGCCGAGCTTGTTCGAGCGCACGCGGCGCTCGATCTCGAGGCTGGCGGTTTTGGCGCCTTGGAGGTCGCTCTTGTTGACCACAATGAGATCGGCCACGTCGAGCATGGCGATCTTTTGGAGTTGCAGGCGCGCGCCGTAGTCCGGGTTCATCACGAGGATTTTCCGGTCCACGAGCCCGCCACCGAAGGGCATGGCCTCCTGCCCCGTGCCGACCGTTTCGATGATGACCAGCTCGAACCTGCCGCAGCCGGCGAGGATTTCCAGGCAACGGCCCGTGGCGGGGGACAGGCCGCCGGTCTGGCCGCGCGTGGCCATGGAGCGCATGAAGACGCGGTCATCCTGGGAATGGATCATCGTCGCCCGGTCGCCGAGCAGCGCGCCGGCGCCGACGATGCTCGGGTCGTGCGAGAGGATGGCCACGCGCGCCGCCGGGTCCGGCCGGGCGCGCAGGAAGCGCAGGACGAGTTCGTCAATGAGCGTGGTCTTGCCCGCGCCGCCGGGGCCGGTGATGCCGAGGACGCGGCAGCGTTGGTCTTTGGTTAGCCCGGTGCCGACGTCGTTGAGCGGGTCGGCCAGGGGGCGGGAGAACTCGGCTTCGGCGGCGGTGAGTTGGCGGGCGAGTTCTAAGTCGTCGGAAGGGATGCGCGCCATCGCGTCCGCGTTTTCGATAACGGGGTCGTCTGCGGGTTCGGCGGGCACGATGGCGCGTGCCCCTCCAGCGCCGTAACGCTCTTTGACCCACGCGATCATCTCGTTCAGCGGGGTGCCGGCGAAGAAGATGCGGTCGGTGCCCTCGCGGGCCATGCGTTCGGCGTCCTCGGCGGTGATGGTGCCGCCGCCGCCGCCGAAGAGGCCAATGTCGGTGCCGCGCTCACGCAGGCCGGCGGCGACGTGGGCGAAGAACTCGACGTGGCCGCCGTTATACGAGGACAGACCGACGGCGCGCACGTCCTCCTGCACGGCCGCGCGCACGATGTCCCGCGCCGGCCGGTGGTAGCCGAGGTAGATGACCTCGATGCCCCGGCGGATGAACTCCAGGTTGATGGTGTTGATGGCGCTGTCGTGCCCGTCGCAGATGGGCACGGCGGTCAGGAGGCGGAGGGGGGGAGCCGTGGAATTCATGGCTATATGTCTCTGCCAAGGCCGTAGCAAAAATCTAATCTTTTTGCGGGAGGTCCGTGTTTTATCAGGGTGCGGACCTCGCAATGCCCGATTGACTACATTGCAAAAACTTTGTCAGAGTATCTGCGTCGAAGGCACGTTTTGGAATGGTTGAAACCGTGCCCGTATTATCTAAATGAAGATAAACATACCTGTCATCCTGCGTGACCTTTTTGAAGGCGTTCCAAAACATATCTGATTTCTGGGTCGGTTGAGAAACCGATATCTTTGATTCGTCAAACGACAACGTCTTCGGCGCAGTAAACTGCGGATTCTGTTTCACGACGTTGTTGATTGCGCGGTATAAAATAATGGGACCTAAGAAGGCAACGACCATGCCTAAGCATCCGAACGTAATCAGAAACGCGGACTCCTTTGGCGATGTGGTAACATTGCCACCAACGATGAATAAAGCGCCCGCGATTGCTTGACCCATGCAAGTGAGCCGTCTGCGAGTCGTGAGCTTGTGTTTGATCAAACTTTGAATCGCCTCTTTCGCCGTTAACTGATAGTGAATCGTGTTTAATGGACGAGGCAGTGGAGGCGGTTCTGTCGGTGCGGAGGTTGGTTCCATGCCTCGCCTTTAGCTATTTTCGTTCCCCCACACCATCGCCACCGCCGTCGTGATGCTGCCGCCGACGTTATACGTCAAAAACCGCCGCGCGCCCGCGATCTGGCGCGGGCCGGCGGCGCCGGTGAGTTGTTCGTAGGCGTCGAACACCTGCCGCACGCCCGTGGCGCCGACGGGGTGGCCGTCGGCCATCAGGCCGCCGCCGGCGTTGACGGGGACGGAGAACGGCGGCACGGGGGCCTCGGCGCCGAGGAGTTGCGCGCGGACGGCGGGGAGCATCGTCGCGCCGGAGTGGATGAGTTCGGCGCCGCGGCCGGGTTCGGCGAGGCCGATGGTCTCGTAGGCGATCAGCTCGGAGATGGAGAAGCAGTCGTGGACCTCCACGCCGTGCAGTTCCCGGCGGGGGTCGGCGATGCCGGCGCGGTCCAGGGCGGCTTTGAGCGCCTTGCGGGCCTGCGGGAAGGCGGGGATGTCCTTCTTTTCCAGCGCGAGGCAGTCGGTGGAATGGCCCCAGCCGAGGAGGCGGACGGCGCGGTGTTTCCCGTGTTTTTCCAGGTAACGCTCGGAGCAGAGGACGACGCCGGCGGCGCCGTCGGTGATCTGGGAGCAGTCGTAGAGCTTGAGCGGGCTGGTGGCGATGCGCCAGTTGGCCTGGCTCTCGGTGGAGGCCGTTTTGAAGTTCAACGAGGATTCCCGCATCTGCGCCAGGGGGTTGAGCTTCGCGTGGGAGTAGTTCTTCACCGCGATGCGCGCGAGGTCGGCCTCGGTCGTTTCCGGGTGCGCGGCGAAGTATTTGTCCGCGATGGCACCGAAGAGTTTCGGGAACATGTAGTCGCCGTAAACGGGCTTCTCGGCGTGGTAATCGGCGGCGGCGCCGAGCACGTCGGAGCCGTCGAGCGGGGACATGGTTTTCTGCTGCTCGGCGCCGACGACCA
>CAXTFX010000222.1:0-7425 GCA_964243185.1 uncultured Chthoniobacterales bacterium | reverse complement strand
GCGCAGTCCGGACCGAGCCCGGCGGAAGCGTCGAACGACCCGGCCCCGCCCGCCTCCGGCCGTTACCGTCAAGGCGTCGTGCTCGATCCCGGCCACGGCGGGGCGGACTCCGGGGCGGTCGCGGGTGGACTGGTGGAAAAGGAGCTCACCCTGGACCTGGCCCAGCGGGTCGCCGGGGTGTTGAAACGGCGCGGCGTGCCCGTTTACCTCACCCGCGAGGATGACCGCTACGTCCCGCTGCCCACCCGGGTGCGGCGGGCGGACGCGCGGCCCGGCGCCGTCTTCATCAGCCTCCATTTCAACCACGCCGCCACCAGCGCGGGTGGGGTGGAGACGTTCTTCACCGCCCGCAAAGACCCCTTCGCCCCGGCGCTGGCCGAGCCGAACCCCGCGGGCGCTTCCCGGCTCTGGCAGTGGGTGTCGTGGCTGGGCGTGGGCCGGGGTGAGAACGACCCGACGATCCCCGGGAGCGCCCCGGCGGAGCCTGCCCCCGGGGGGGAGGGGCAAGCGCTCGCCGCCCGCATCCAGGCGGCGCTCGTCGGCGGGCTGGCGGCGACCGACCGCGGGGTCAAGGAGCGCAGCCTCTACGTCACCCACCACGTCCGGGCGCCCGCCGTGCTGGTGGAGGGCGGTTTCCTGAGCAACCCGGGGGAGGCCAGGAAACTCGGGGATGCCGCCTACCGGCAACGGCTGGCGGAGGCCGTCGCCGCGGGGATCGTGGAATATCTGAACGCCCCGCGGCCGGTCCGCCCGCCCGCGGAGAAGCCTGGGGGCGCGTGAATCCGGTTCCCGTTTGGTTGAGAGCCACGGAGGGAAGGTAAGGGCGGGGAGGTCGCCGTGCCGGTCCCGGCGCCTCCCCTCGAATACCGCGCTGGCCGGTCCCGTCCATCCGCGCGATTTTGCACGAGTCCCCCGCCATGAAAGCTCATTTTCTCCCCGTCGTCGCGCTGGCCCTGCTCGGGTCCCTCGCGGTCGCCGGCCCGCTCCGGGCGGCCGACGACACCACCCGCCGCGCGCAGCAGGCCCTCCGCGACGGCGGCTTTTACTACGGTCCGCTCGACGGCGCCCCCGGCGACGAGACCACCCAGGCGATTCGCCGCTACCAGATTCGTAACGGCTTGGCCGTCACGGGTCAACTCACCGCCGACACCCTGCGCTCGCTCGGCATCAACGCGGCCCCGCCCCCGGCCGCCCCGGCTGCCAACGGTCGGCCGCCGCGCCCCGAGCCGACCCCGCCGCGCGTTGAGCCGACCCCGCCGCCCCTCGTGAAACCCACCCCGGAACCGACCCCGCCGCGGACCATCACCGGCCGGACGGCCCCCGCGCCGACGCCGCGCCCGGGCCCGCCGCCCCCCAGCCGGCCGGACCTGCGGGTGGCTCCCCTGCCGCCGGGAGCGCAGGCTCCCTCCGTGCCCCTGGTTGGGTTCTTCTCGCGCACCCCCTACGAGTTCGCGCCGCCCGCCGTGCAGGCGGACGTGCTCCGTCGCGCCCAGCGAGCCTTGTCCCAGGGAGGGTTTTACGATGGCCCCGCCGACGGCCAACCCGGCCGGCGCACGGTCGAGGCGCTCGGGGAGCTCCAGGGCGCCTACCGATTGCCGCGCACCCGCCGGCTGGACGCCATGACCCTGCGCTTCCTGCGCCTGATGCCCCCCGCGGACTCGAACCTCCCCGAGCCGCTCCCCGCCCGCCGCCGCCCGCCGGAGCCGGACCTGGAGGACGAGGAAGAGGAGGACGCCCCCGGCATCCGCATCCGCCCGCGCGGGGGTGGGGGCGGGTCCGACGTTTACCAGGGGCGGATCATCCGTTGACCGTGGCCGGGCGGCGACCTTTTCACCCCACCGCTTCAGGGCGCCCGGATTCGCCCCCCTACGCCGCGAACGGCTCCGGCGGGGTGGCCGAAACGCGGTGTCCCCCAAAGGTCCCAGGGCGCGGTCTGCGCTTGGCGATCCGCCGTTGCCGTGCGAAACGCTTGGCCGCATGAGCCGCAAAACTCCCGCGTCCATCACCGTGCGCTCGGGGCGTTTCGAGTTTCGAAAGCTCAACGCCACCCGCTGGGACCCGCGGGACATCTACCACTGGCTGCTCACCCTGTCCTGGCCGCGGTTCACGGCCGTGCTCGGCGGGCTCTACCTGCTGATTAACGTCGTCTTCGCCGCGTTCTACGCGCTGGGCGGGCCGTGCATCGCGGAGTTGCCGGCGGGGTCGTTCGCGGGGGCGTTCTTCTTCAGCGTCGAGACCCTGGCCACGGTCGGCTACGGGCACATGTATCCCGACACCACCTACGGGCACCTCGTCACCACGGCCGAGATCATGGTCGGCATGTTCGGGCTGGCGGTCGTCACGGGGCTGATCTTCGTGCGCTTCTCCCGGCCGACGGCGCGCATCGCCTTCAGCCGGACGATGGTCGTCGCCCCCTTCGACGGGCAGCCGACGCTGATGCTGCGCGTGGCCAACCTGCGCCACCACGCGATGGTCGAGGCGGAGTTCCGCCTGATGGCCATCCGCAACGAGCTTATCGCGGAAGGGGAAACGGTCCGCCGCTTTCACCCCCTGCGCCTGCACTTCGACCGGCTCATCGCGTTCCCCGCCGCCCTGACCCTGCGCCACACGCTCGACGCCGCCAGCCCCCTGCACGGCGCCACCGCGGCGAGCCTGGCGGCCGCGGACTGCCGGCTGGTCGCCTCCGTGGTCTGCGTGGACACGGTGGTGCCCGCCTCCGTGCAGAGCCAACAGGACTACACCGCGCGCGACGTGCGCTTCGGGGAGCGCTTCGTGGAGATCTACACGGACGATGCCGACGGCCGCATCACCGTGGATTACGGTCGTCTGCACGAGACGGAGCCGGCGGGGACGGCGGCGGTTCCCCGTAGTTGAACAGTTCGGGCAGGGAAAACGTCTTCCCGCTCGCCCGGTTGAGCGCGCGCCAGACTTTCCCCTGGACGTTCGGCGTCAGCCACCGGCCCCGGCAGGCGCGGGCGACCATCTTGTGGGTGATGGCCTCGTCGGAGGCCGCGACGAGGTCCTGCGCCTTGAGCCCGTGGGCGGTCAGGAGAGCGGCGATGGGCTGTTCGCCGAGGTTGCGCTCGCGTTCTTCGGGCATGGAGAGGGAAGGAAAGAAATTAACGCCGGTTCACCGGAGCATACCGCTTCCCGGCACTTGGTCACGTTGCGGTCCGGGCTGACAGGCGCTTGCCCGTCGTGATAAACTGCTCGCCCTCACTTCACCCGCGGCCCGTTCCGACCACCATTCCGACCATGAACCCCGAGGAGAACCCCCCCGAACCTCCGCCCGGCGGCATCCCCGACGGCGCCGGCCCGGCCCCCGCCGCCGCCATTGACGAGAGCGGCAACGTGGACCGCATCCGCCACATCCTCTTCGGCAACCAGATGCGGGACTACGACCGCCGTTTCCAGCGGCTCGAGGATCGGCTCGTCAAGGAGGCCGCCGCCCTGCGCGGGGAGGTGCGGAAGCGGGTGGACGATCTGGAGGGCTTCGTGCACGGCGAGGTGGAAACCCTCACCCAGCGCCTGCGCGCCGAGCACGCCGAGCGCACGGGCGCCCTCGAGAAGCTCGGCCGCGAGCTGGCCGAGACGGCACGCGGCCTGGAATCCCGACTCCACGGCGTGGACGAGCAGACGGCCAACGGCATCCGCGACTTACGCCAACGGCTCCTGGAACAATCCAAGGCGTTGGGCGCGGAGCTGAAGGAGCGTCACGAGCAGCTCCAGGCCGCCCTGGACGGCGAGGCCGGGCAGATCCGCGGCGCGATGACCGGCCGCGAGTCCCTGGCGGAGATGCTCACCGAAGTCGCGTTGCGCCTGAAGGGAGAGTTCCGCGTCCCGGGCGCGTCGTAGGCCCATAGAATAAACGGCCCGCGGAACACGCGGAACACGCGGAAGACAGAGAAAGGTGAGGACCCGACCTTCATCCCCCTTCTTTTTCCGCGTGTTCCGCGTGTTCCGCGGGCACTCCTCCCCTCTGACCTCCGGTGGACGCGCTCGACGAACTCCGCCGCCTGCTGTTGCGCCGGGAGCAGGAGCACCTGCGCGAAATTGACGAGCGCCTGGGGGACCGCGCCCGGCGCGCGCGGGACGTGGCCGGCGTGTTGCCGCAGGCCGTTACCCTGAGCCGGGAGGCGGGGAACGATGCGCTCGGGCGCGCGTTGCAACCGGCGGTGGAAGGCTCCATCCGCGAGAGCCTCGAGCAACGGCCGCAGGTGTTCGTCGAGGCGTTTCACCCCATCATCGGGGCGCTCGTGCGCCGGTCCGTCGCGGAAAGCCTGCGCGGACTGTTGCAGGGGTTGAACCAGACGTTGGAACACGCCTTCTCTCCGCAGGGCCTGCGGTGGCGGTGGGAGGCGTGGCGGACGGGCCGCCCGTTTGCGGAGGTCGTCATGCTCCGCAGCCTCGTTTACCGCGTCGAGCAGCTCTTCCTCATCCACCGCGAAACCAGCCTCTCGCTGCTGCACGTCGCCGCCGCGGCCGTCGGGGCGAGGAACTCGGACATGGTGGCTGGGATGCTTTCCGCGATCCAGAACTTCGCGCGCGACTCGTTTGAAACCGGTGTGGACTCCGCGCTGGAGGAGTTCCGGGTGGGCGAGTTGCAGGTCTGGATCGCCCCCGGCCGGCACGCCTACCTCGCGGCCGTGATCCGCGGCAACCCCGCGCGCGAGCTGCGGGTCGCCCTGGAGGAAACGGTGGAAAACGTCCACGTCCTCCGCGCGGCGGAGCTGGCGCACTTCGGCGGGGACCCCGCCGCGTTCGAGGGGCTGCGGCCCGACCTGGAGGCGTGTTTGCGCGCGCAGTATCAGCCGGCGCCGCGCGGTCCCGGGAAGGTGCTCTGGGCGCGGCTCGCGCTGCTGAACGTGGCGGTGGTCGGGCTCGCCGCCGGTCTGCTCGCGTGGCGGAGCGCGGCGCGGTGGGGGGATTTCCTCCGCCGGCTGGAGGCCGAACCGGGCGTCGCCCTGACCGGGGCGGAGCACCGCTGGCGGGGTCCCTCGCGCGTCCGCGGCCTGCGCGACCCGCTGGCCGCCAACCCGGCGCCGCTGGCGTCGGCGGCCGGGGTGGACCCGGCGGGAGTCCGTTTCGATTGGAAACCCTTCCTCGCGCTGGACCCGGTGAGCGTGCGGCGGCGGTTCGAGCACCGTTTCGGGTCCCCCCCGGACGCGCGGGTGACGGTGCGGGACGATGGCCCTACCGTGGAGGTCGCGGGTGCCGTGCCTTACGAATGGCTGGAGCGCGTCCGGCGCGAGGCGGCGCTGGTCCCCGGCGTCGTCGCGCTGGCGGAGCGGGACCTCCGCGTCACCCACGATCCGGCGCTCGTGCGGGCGCGTTTCACGGCCGCGTATCCGCCCCCGCCGGAGGTCCAGGTCCGGGTGGAGGGCGGTGCGCTCGTGCTCTCCGGGCGGGCGCCCTACGAATGGCTCGCCGCGGTGCGCGCCGGGGCGGGGCGCCTGCCCGGGGTCGCCGAGGTCGTGGAGCGGGATCTGGCCGTGGCCTTCGACCCCGCGGGCGTGCGGCGGCGGTTCGAGGAGCGTTTCGGGCTGCCCGACACCGTCACTCTGGCGGTGGGCGAGAACGGTGCGGTCGCGCTCGGCGGCGAGGCCGCCCACGCCTGGCTCCAGCGGGTGCGCCAGAACACCGCCGACCTGCCCGGCGTCGGTCCGGTGGACGACCGGGGTGTGACCGACCTGGACCAGCAGACGTTCCAACAGGCGAAATCGGTCGTCGAGAGCGCCTACGTTTACTTCCTGCCGGGCAAGGAGAACTTCGCCACCGAGGGGTTCACGGCGCTGTCCCGACTGCCGGATGAAGTCCGCCGGCTCGCCGCGGCGGCGCGGCGCCTGGGCCAGCCCATCGGCATCGAGATCCACGGCTCCGCCGACAACACCGGACCGGAGGCGAAGAACCTCGACCTCAGCCAACGCCGCGCCGGGGCGGTGCGCGATTTCCTGGTTTCGTGCGGGTTTGATGCCGCGCTGTTCCAGACGCTCGGCCTGGGCGCGCCCCCCGCCGGGACCGGGGAGAAACCGACGGCCGAGGCCACGCAAAGACGGGTTGCCTTCCGGGTCGTCTCCCGCACAATATCGGCACGGCCATGATCCAGAAGAAGGTGTGTTTGATCGGCGCATCGGCGGTGGGCAAGACCAGCCTGGTGGCCCGGTTTGTCTCCAGCCTGTTCTCCGACCGCTACCTCACCACCGTGGGGGTCAAGATCGACAAGAAAACCCTCGCCGTGGACGGCACCGAGCTGACGCAGGTGATCTGGGACCTCGCGGGTGACGACGATTTCCAGCGGTTGAACCCCTCGTATCTGCGCGGCAGCGGCGGCTTCCTGTTCGTCGCCGACGGCACGCGGCGGGGGACGCTGGACCGGGTCCTGGAGATCCGGGAGCGCGTCGCGGCGGCAGTCACCGGCGACGCGGTGCCCTGCGTGCTGGCGTTGAACAAGGCGGACCTCGCCGGGCAATGGGAGGTGGACGAGCCGCGCCTCGGGGAGCTCACCGCCGCGGGTTGGTCCGTGCTCCGCACCAGCGCCAAAACCGGCGCCGGCGTGGAGGAAGCGTTTACGGAACTGGGCCGGCGGATGCTCCCCGCCGCCGCCGCGCGGAACTGACCGCCCGCCATGAAACCCCCCGTCTCCACCCCGCCCGCGAGCGCCGCCCTGGGGGCGCTCGGCTACGCGCTCTTCACGCGCGACGGCCCCGGGCCGGAGGGGGAGTTGCGGTTGGTCGCGCCCCCGCCCGCGTGGCTCGCCGGGATCTGGCCGGCCCTGAGCGGCGCGGGCGCCGGGCTGCCCGTGGCCGGGGCGTCGCCGTTCCTGGAAAACTTCCTCGTGGACGCCGCGGCCTGCTGGGAGCGCGGCGGCGAGGCGCAGGTCGCCTCCGGTCCCTGGGTCGAGCGCGGCCCCGGGGGAGCCGAGGTCGAGATGGAAGCCACCGCGCTGACCCTCCCCGGCGGCGGGGGCGCGGCGCTGGTCATCGAGCGGCTGGGGGAGGACTTCGCGGCGCGCAAGCACGTGCTCCAGACCGCCCGCGAGACCGTGCTGCTCAACGAGCGGCTCAACGCGGAACGCCAGAAAAACAGCGTCCTCCTGCACGGCATCGCCGAGGGGATGAGCGCCTCGCTGGCCAACATTATCACCGCGCTGCGGCTGATCGAGCGCGAGCGCGACCCGGCCAACGTCCAGCGGTTGCTCGACCTCGCCGGACTCGCCACCCAGGAGCAGCAGGGGCACATTGACCGCGTGCTCGACGGCTTCGCGGCGGAGCTCGACGACCTTTACGGCGCGGGCTCCCGCGCGGACGTGGACGAAACCGCGCGACGCGCGCTGGCCGCCGCCGGCCCGGCCTTCGCCGCACGGCGGGTGCGCCTGCTCGCGTCGGCGGCCTCGGGCAGCCGCGCGGTCGTGGCGGTGAACGACGG
>CAXTFX010000221.1:452-7446 GCA_964243185.1 uncultured Chthoniobacterales bacterium | reverse complement strand
CGGCGTGACCGGGTCCCCGGAAAGCCAGTTCCCCGGCACGCCACGCCCCGTGCTCACCGCAGCCGCTCGTAGCCGGGCAAGGTGAGGAACTCGACGAACTGGTCGTCCGTCGTGATCTGGTCGAACAGCTCGCTGGCCTCGGAGAACCGCCCCTTGCCGTAACGGTCCGCGCCGAGGCCGGTCTTCACCTTCTCCAACTCCTCGCCCAAGACCTGCCGGAACATCGGCACGTCCACCTTGCGGCCGTCGTCCAGCTTGCCCCGCGGGGAGTGAATCCACTGCCAGAGCTGCGCCCGGGAAATCTCCGCGGTGGCGGCGTCTTCCATCAAGTTGAAGATCGGCACCGCGCCGGACCCGCGCAGCCACGCCTCGAGATATTGCACGCCCACGCTCACGTTCGTCCGCACGCCAGCCTCCGTGATCGGGTCGCGCGGCCCGAAGTCCAGCAGGTCCTTCGCGGCGATTCGCACTTCGCCCTGCTTGCCGGAGTCAATCTGGTTGGGCGTCTTCATCACCGCGTCAAACGCCTCCGTGGCCAACTGCACCATCCCCGGGTGAGCGACCCAGGTGCCGTCGTGGCCGTCGTGGGCCTCGCGCTCCTTGTCGGCGCGCACCTTGGCGAAGGCGACGTCGTTGGCCGCCGGGTCGTTCTTGATGGGGATCTGCGCCGCCATCCCGCCCATCGCGAAAGCCTTGCGCCGGTGGCAGGTCTGGATGCACAGCAGCGAATACGAGCGCATGAAGTGCGTCGTCATCGTCACCAGGGCCCGGTCGGCCAGCAGGAAGTTCGGGTCCTTGGCGAACTTCTTGATGCACGAGAAGATGTAATCCCAGCGCCCGCAGTTCAACCCGGCGGAGTGCTCGCGCAGCTCGTAGAGGATCTCGTCCATCTCGAACGCCGCCAGGATCGTCTCGATGAGCACGGTGGCCTTGATGGTGCCCTGCGGGAGGCCGAGTTCGTTCTGCGCCAGGACAAATGCCTCGTTCCACAGCCGCGCTTCCAGGTGGCTCTCCATCTTGGGCAGGTAGAAATACGGCCCGCTACCCCGCGCGAGGAGCTCCTTGGCGTTGTGGAACACATACAGTCCGAAGTCGAACAATCCGCCGCTCACCGGCTGGCCGTCCACGACCAGGTGCTTTTCCAGCAGGTGCCAGCCCCGGGCGCGGGCGAAGAGCACAGCCGTTTTCTCGTTCAACTGGTAGGATTTCCCATCCGGGTTCGAGAACGTGATGGTGCGGCGGATGGCGTCCTGGAGGTTGATCTGGCCGTCGAGCATATTGGCCCAGGTCGGCGCGTTGGCGTCCTCGAAGTCGGCCATGAAGATGCGCGCCCCGCAGTTGAGCGCGTTGATGACCATCTTGCGGTCGGTGGGTCCGGTGATCTCCACACGCCGGTCCGCCATGTCGGCCGGGGTGGGCGCCACCGTCCAGTCCCCCTCGCGGATGTGTTTGGTTTCCGGCAGGAAGTCGGGCCGTTCCCCCGCGTCGAGCCGGGCCTGGCGCTCCTTGCGGCGGGCCAGGAGCTCCTCGCGCCGGGCTCCGAAGGTGCGGTGGAGCTTGGCGACAAAGGCCAACGCCGCGGGCGTCAGCACGCGGGAAACCTGCTCGGGGGTGACGGGACCGCGGACTTCGACGCCGGTCGGGGTGGAAAGGGTGGGGGAGTTGCTCATGGGGTTTAGGGAGTTGCGGGAGGCCGCCTAGAGAATCGGGACAAGGGACGCGGGCGGGCGGGACGCATTCTGCGGGGGGCGACGGTCCGCTCCGGCCAAACGTCCCCCCTTCTCCCGCTTTCGTTCCTCCCCGACCGCTGGACCGCGCTTCAAAAGGCCGTCCCCAGCTCCATGCCGCCGCCGCCGTGCCCCTCCGCCGCCCCGAGGGCGAAGCGCGTCAGCTCCGCGGCACCGTGCAGGCCGAGCTTGCGCTGGAGGTGCGCGCGGTGGTTCTCCACCGTGCGTGGGGACACCCCGAGCCGGGCCGCCGCCTCCTTGGAGGAAAGTCCCGCCGCCACCAGCGTCAGCACCTCGCGCTCCCGGGCCGACAGCCGCCCCGCCGCCCCGTCCTCGCCCGGCCGGCGCAGCCCCGCGACCTGCGGGGAGAAATACCCCGCGCCCCGGCCCACCGCCGCCACCGCCTCCCGCAGCGCCGCCAGCCCCTCGGCCCGGTGGACCAGCCCGTCCGGCCCCGCCGCCATCGTCGCCAGCAGGAGCGCGCGGTCCTCGGTGCCCGTGTGCACGAGCACCGCCGCGTCCGGCGCCGCCGCCCGCAGCCGGTGGACGGCCGCCGGCCCGAACACGTCTGGCAGCCCCAGGCTGGTCAGCACGAGCCCCGCCTCCCGCTCCCGCGCCAGCCGGGCCGCCTCCTCCAGCCGGCCGGCCGCGCCGATGACCTCCGCCACCCCGTCCGCCGCCCCGCCCAGCGCGGCCGTCAGCATCTCGCGGGTAGAGGCGTGGGGATCGGCGATGACCAGACGCGGCTTCATGCGACGAAAATAGCGGGACCGGACCCCGTTGAACCACGGTTCCCACCCTTGGCGCAAGGGAATTTACGCATGGTGTGTGAGTATTTCTACACACGGCGGATTGAGCACTTTTGCGCTCTGGCGGCGCCGGGGCCGGCGGTGGCAGCATAACGTCCCGTGAAGAAAACCGTTGCCCCCGCCCGGAAGGCCGCCGCCGCCGCGGCGTCCCCCGCCATTCCCGGCGCCCCCGCCGACCCCCAATACGCGGACGCCATCGCCGCCTTCGGGAACTTTCAACCCCGCACCGCGCGTTGGAGCCCGGACAACGCCCTCGCCCTGGCCCACGCCGCCAACCTCGCCTACAAGGACGCGCCCACCATCCAGTCCGTCCTGCCGGCGTGCGGGTTCACCCGGGTTCACGTCTACGAGGTCCGCGAGGTCCAGGCCTTCGTCGCCGGGGGCGCCGACGCCGTCGTGGTCGCCTTCCGCGGCACCCGGCCCGACCAGATCCTCGACTGGATGACCGACTTCGACGCCGAGCAGGCCCCCTTCTGCGACCGCCTGGCCTGCCCGCCCGTCGGCCGCACCCACCGCGGCTTCACCGACGGCCTGCTCCGCGTCTGGGGCCCGCTCCTCGCCGACGTGGTCAAGTTCCAGGACCGGGCCCAGACCCTCTGGATCGCCGGCCACAGCCTCGGCGGCGCCCTCGCCGCCCTGGCCGCCGGCGCGTTCACCTTCGCCGCGCGGATGCCCGTCAACGGCCTCTACACCTACGGCCAGCCCCGCGTCGGCGACCTCGATTTCGGCCGGAACCTCGACGCCCACCTCGGCGGCGCCTACTTCCGCTTCGTCAACAACCAGGACGTCGTCACCCGCGTCCCCCCGCGGCTCTTCCCCCATTTCCCGCTGCCGTGGTTTTACGGCCACGCCGGGCAAGTCCTGTATTTCGACGGCCAGGGCGTCCTCCACAACGACGAGACGTGGTGGAACGAGTTCCTCATCCGCTTCGACGTGGGCGCCGGCAACATGGCCCGCCTGCTCACCGGCCCCGTCGCCGACCACGACCTGCTCCGGGGCTACGCCGCCAACGTCCGCAAATACCGCGACGACGTCGCCGCCGGCCGGCGCGAGCCCCTGACCTGGTAAGCCCTGCCCGCCGCGGCCGAGCCTGCCACCACCCTCCACCCTGATAACCCACCCAAACTATGCCTGCCAAAGCCGCAACTTCCGCAGCCGACAAACCCCAGCGCGCCGGCTCCGCCCCGCAGGTGGAAACCCACGCTCCGCTCACCCCGCTCGCCGCCGGGGCGGAGAAGGAGATCGCGTTTGACGAGATCCAGGGGAACTGCCTCGGCGGGTTCCTCAAGGATCACCAGGTCAACATCCTCTTTCACATCGAGGACGCGGACGCCAGCCGGGCGAAGACCACCCTCGGCCCGGCCGAGAGCGACTCGGAGACGACGAACGATCCAGACCCCGGTTTCGAGGACGGCATCTTCTCGCACGTCGCGCGCAGCTCGAGCGGGGCGGTGATCCGGTTCAACGAGCAATTCAAGGCGTTGCGCCGGACCGGGATGCCCGAGGGCACCATTCGAGCGACGTGGACGAACCTCGTCTTCACGGCGAGCGGGTTGGATAAGCTCCAGCCCGGCCGCGCCAAGCTCTCGGTGGCCTTCGAGGAGGGGATGCGTCACCGGGCGTCGCTGATCGGGGACGTCAACGTGCCGGGAAATAGTTCCGCCCACGCCGTGAAGAACGGCCCGGCGCACTGGAACGACGGCATGGACGTGGGGGTGGCGTGGGAAAACGTGGACGGGATGTTGATCCTCGCCTCGGACGATCCCGACGAGTTGGACCGCCTCCAAAGCGGTTCCCGTCTCGCGCGGACCCTCGCCAAGCTGGAAGCGGCGAACTCCGGCCTCGCCATCCTGGGCCTCATCCGCGGCGAGACGCGGGTGGACGACGTGGGCCACGAGCACTTCGGCTTCAAGGACGGCGTGTCGCAGCCGGGCGTCCGCGGCGTGGATTCCCCGGATGACCCGCTCCACAACCCGGATCAAGGCAACCCCGGTCAGGACCTGCTGCAGCCGGGAGAGTTCGTCATCGGCTACCCCACGCAAATTCCGCATTCCAAGGTGGAGGACGGAGAGGAGGTGGACGGGCCGAACCCGGACCCCGGCGACCCGGTGACGTTTCCCGGCGTGGACTGGGCCGAGAACGGCTCGTTCCTGGTCTTCCGGCGTCTGGCGCAGGACGTGAAAGCCTTCCGCGAGGCGGTCAGCCAGAAAGCTGCCGCGCTCGGCCTGACCACCGACCTGATGGGGGCGAAGCTGGTCGGCCGCTACCGCAGCGGCGCGCCGCTGGAAGCCCTCGCCTTCGAGTCGGGCACGGGCACCTTCCAACCGCCGGAAACCGATCCCGGCGTGGCGCACCCGGCCCGGGCGAACAGCGACGCCCTGAACAACGACTTTGAATACGGGGACGACCGGGCCGGCGACATCGTCCCGCTGGCCGCGCACGTCCGCAAGGCCTACCCACGCAACCAGATTCCGCGTCACGAGGACGGCCAGGACATCCCGAACGGCACGCGGAGCGAGGCGGACGCCGAGAGCAAGACCCAGACGCACCGCCTGCTGCGGCGCGGCATCCCCTTCGGCAAGTCCCTCGGCGCCGGGGAGGGTGGCGGCGAGCACGACCCCCGCGGGCTGCTGTTCTTCGCCTACCAGAGCGACATCGAGCGGCAGTTCGAGTTCGTGCAACGGGCGTGGGTAAACGACCCCGACTTCCCCCGCCAGGCGGAGGGAACCCTACCCGCCGCCGGACAGGACCCGATCATCACGAACGACTCGGCGGGGGGAGCGATCCGCGGCTGTCCGTTCCACGCTCTGGCGGACAAATCGAAGTGCCCGGTGAGCTTCAGCCATTTCGTGAAGACCCGCGGCGGCGGCTACTTCTTTTCGCCCTCGGTTTCGACGCTTGCCGCCTGGTTGTCCTAGCCGGCAAACATAAAGATTAAATGCCTCGATAACCGAAAGTTAACTCAATAGGAAAAGGGCCTGCCGCCCCTCCACCACCCCCTTCCCGTCTCCCAGCGGCCCTCTCCCGCCGGGGGAGCCCGTCCACCCGAGAGGACCTAGAACCACACCACCTTGCTTCAGGATGAGGTGACCACCGAGAACCTCATCGTCAACGAGCACCCCGCCCCGGCCGCCTCCCCCGGGCTGACGGCCACCAGCCGGATGGCCGCCATCGTCGAGTCCGTGCCCACGCCCACCGCCGACTCCTTCCATAAACGCCAGTTGCGCCGCGCCACCCGCCCCGGCGGGGTCCAGGTCACGCCCATCCCCATCCCCGGCCCCATCCCGCCCATCCTCCTCTCCTTCGGCTCCCGCGTGCTCGAGTGGAAGCAGGACCCGTTCGTCGCCGAGATCGGCATCCGCAAGAGCTTCATCCCCTCGAACATCGGCGGCCCCGTCGGCGGCCTGCGCGACGCCCGCATCGTGCCCTCCGGCCCCCTGAAGGTCATCCCGAACTCCTTCAACGACTACATCGCCACCCCGGGCACCGACGAGTTCGACTGGATTCACACCTTCGCCGTCGTCCGCCAGACCCTGACCATGTATCAACGCCAGCTCGGCACCCCCGTCCCCTGGGAGTGGAACAGCGGCACCAACACCGACCCCATCACGGTCTTCCCGCACGCCGGCGTCACCATGAACGCCTTCTACTCCCGCCAGTTGAAGGCCCTCAAGTTCTTCTTCTTCAACAAGCCCGGCGCCCCCCCCCCCCCCCCCCGCGCCCTCCCCCCCCCCCCCCCGGGCATCGTCTCCCCCCGGACGGGGCCCCCCCGCCCCCCCGGCCCCCCACCCCCCCCGCCTAACGTCTTCACCTGCCGCTCCCTGGACATCGTCTCCCACGAGACGGGTCACGCCGTCCTCGACGGCCTCAAGCCCCACTGGCTGGAAAGCACCGCGCCCCAGACCGGCGCCCTGCACGAGGCCTTCGGCGACCTTACGGCCATCTTCGTGGCCCTGTCCCAGATGGACCAGGTCGAGGCCCTCATCGCCCAGAGCAAGGCCAACCTGCACAACAAGAACTTCCTCGCCGACCTGGCCGAGGAGTTCGGCAACGCCCTCGGCCGCCCCAACGGCCTGCGTAACGCCGACAACGACCTGCGGCTCTCCCAGGTCTCCACCGAGGTGCACGACCTTTCCCAGGTCTTCACCGGCGCCCTCTACGACATCCTGGCCGACTTCTTCGTCTTGGAGCGCAACGACGCCCGCACCGACCCCGCCGACACCCTCTACCGCACCGGCCAATACCTGTGCAGCCTGCTCCTGCGCGCCATCGCCGCCGCCCCCGCCGTCAACGCGACCTTCGCCGACGTGGCCAACCAGATGCTCATCGTCAACAAGAACGACGGCCGGCCCGTCGCCTTCCGCAACGCCATCCGCAACCGCTTCACCCAGCGCGAGGTCGTCGTCTCCCCGACGCCCTTCACCGCTGGCGCGGGCGACGTGGACGGCGCGGCGGCCC
>CAXTFX010000221.1:0-442 GCA_964243185.1 uncultured Chthoniobacterales bacterium | reverse complement strand
CTGCACGAGCACGCCAACGGCCCCGCCCGTGACCACGGGGCCGGCGACGACTCCGACTTCGCCGACGAACTTAATGCCTTGAAGGCTGCGGCCGTCGCGCGTGGGTCCGGCGCCAGTGCGGGCAGCCCCGCCCGGGGCAAGGACCAGCCCAAGCGCCACTGAGGCTCCACGGTCCCACCGCTCGCCCGTGGAGCGGCGCGGCTGACGGCCCGGGAGAGACCCGAGCCGTCGGACCAAGCCCTCACCCTCCGTGTCCCGCGGGCCATCCCCGCGGGGCAGCCTCCCCCTTTTTTCTCGACCATGCACGTCACCATCCACCGCCACGGCGGCTACGCGGGCGGCGAAGAAGTCCTCGCCGTGCTCGATGCCGCCGAACGCACCCCGGCCCCGGACCTTCTCCGGCAACTTGCCAAACTCATTCCCCGCGAACCCACCGTGGGCG
>CAXTFX010000220.1:0-7457 GCA_964243185.1 uncultured Chthoniobacterales bacterium | reverse complement strand
TTGATCGTCTCGATGGAGTCCCCTTCCAGCACCCGCCGCACCTCCACCCCTGCCTCCCGCAGCCGCCGGTCCAAGTGCTTGCGCGTTGGCAGGTCCGGTTCAAAACAGATGAACCGCTCCCCCGCCAGGTCCCCCAGCGTGATCTCCCGCCGCTCGGCCAGCGGGTGCTCCGGGTGACAGATCAGCACCAACCGGTCCCGCCAGAAACTCTCCATCGCCAGCCCCCGCCGCCGGGACGGATACGCCACCAGCCCGAGGTCCACCCGCCCGTCAAACACCTCCGTATAAACCCGCTCCGAACGCCGGTAGTCCACCGAGACCTCCACCTCCGGGAACAACCCCCGGAACTGTTTCAACAGCGGCGGCAGCTCGTGCATCCCGATGCTCGGCACCGCCGCCACCCGCAACGGCCCGGCCACCACGTTGCCCAGCTCCCGGATGCGGTGCCCCAGGTTCTCATACGCCGCCAGGATCTCCCGGCTGGCCTCGAGGAACGCCCGCCCCTCCGCCGTCACCCCGAACTCCCGGCGGTTGCCCCCGCGCTCGATCCAGGCCACCCCGAACTGGGCCTCCAACGCTTGGACCTGTCGGGATACCGCGCTTTGCGTCACCCCGTTCATCTCCGCCGCGCGCGAAAACGACCCCGTGTCCACGAGGTCCCCGAACACCTTGAAGGTCTCGATGTGCAATTAGGACAACTAATCCAACGCGCACCCCGTTCGCAACCCGGCTAATCTGGGGAGGATTGGACAGAATTGACAGAATTTAACAGAACGCGCGGAATCAGAGGGAGGCGGGCCTCGGACTAAACCGCTTTCCGGTCTGCCCCTCTGCCCATCCGGTGAAATCCGGTTAATTCTGTCCGATCCTCCGCCCGTTCTGCCCATGATCGCCGAAGCCCTCGCCGCCGTCCGCCACCGCGTCGCCGACGCCGCCGCCCGCGCCGGGCGCCGCCCGGAGGCCATCACCCTCGTCGCCGTCTCCAAGACCCACCCGCCCGAGGCCATCCACGAGGCCCTCGACGCCGGCCAGCTCGAGTTCGGCGAATCCCGCGTGCAGGAGGCCAAGGCCAAGGCCGCCCTCCTGCCCGAGCGCATCCGCTGGCACGGCATCGGTCACCTCCAGAAGAACAAGGTGCGCCCCGCCCTCGCCGTGTTCGACCTGCTCCACGGCGTGGACTCCCTCGAACTCGCCCGTGAGATCCAGCGCGTCGCCGCCGCGGAAGGCTTCCGCCCCGCCGTCCTCCTGGAGGTCAACGTCGCCGGGGAGAGCACGAAGTTCGGCTGGGACCCCGCCCGCTTGCCCGAGCAGATGGAGGAGCTTCTCGCCTTGGAGCGCCTCGACCTCCTGGGCCTCATGGGCATGGCCCCCTTCGACCCCGACCCCGAGCGCGCCCGCCCGTGCTTCGCCCGCCTGCGGGAGCTCCGCGACACCCTGGCCCGCGACTCCGGCGCCGGCCTGCCCGTCTTGAGCATGGGCATGAGCGGCGACTACCCCATCGCCATCGAGGAGGGCGCGACGATGGTGCGGGTGGGCAGCGCGATCTTCGGGGAACGGCCAAAGGCGAACACGCAGCGATAGAACCGCCCGTGACGGGTGGCCGCTGATCGGGGTGCCGCCCCGACCGGGGCCGGCCGGGAAGTAGCCCCGGATGCGACCCGCGGAGGAACACGCGCTACGAAATCGCAGCCGCGGCACGGACACGGCCGGGAAGTAGCCCCCGGTGCGAACGGGTTCGTCGCCCGCCCCCCCTCGCTTTGCAGCCGCGGCCGGGGCGACATGGAAAGTAGCCCCCGGCGCCAACCTGGGCCCTCAGTGTTCTTCGCCATCAACTCGTCCAAGCGGGTCTGGGTTTCCGCGTTGACGCGCCGCAGCCGGGGCGACGGACTCGCCGCAGGGGTCCAGAGGATGAGCTGGCCGGGATCACCCAGCTTCGGCGCGCGACCAATGGCCGCGACCACCGGCAGGTTCAGCGTGCGTATCGGCTCACCGCTGGCCAGGCGATAGGTCGTCTTCTTGTCAAAGTGCAACCCGCTCTCCTCGATGCGTCCAGACCAGGTCAGCCGCGGTCGCGCGTTGCTGGGCAAGGATCTTTGGCAAGGCTGAACGCACGGCGAGGCTTTCCGTCTTAGCGGCACGATACCGCCCGGACGGGAAAAGCGCGATGCAACCACGCCCACGGAGTCCCGCCTTCTATGAGGCCGAGACCCCCCGCCGCAGCGGGGGAAACGCGAACCCCCCGACTTCTTCGGCAGCGCCCGGCAGCCGACGTAGTCGCACACGCCCCCCCGCCTCCGGCTCCGTTTCCGCCCGGGCGGCAAACGCTTGGCTGACAAAAATCTGCCCCTCTTCCGTGATCGGCTCGATGCGCGCCGTGCGGGAAACGTGAAACCCCGTGAACGTCGGCTGCCCCGAGCACCGAGTCCACGCACGCGAACACCGGCCCGGCGTCCAGGCCGGCGCGCAGCCGCAGGCACGCTGGCAGTCCCAGGGCCGCCCAGTCCGTGCCCTCCACCAAGTCACGCAGGTCCAACGCCGCGCGGCTCGCCGCGCCCACGATGTCGAGGACCAGGTAGAAGGCATCACCCCGCCGACATCGCCGACCGCGATGGGGCCGTGCCGCCGCTCACCGTCGCCGCGGGCACCGCCCTCGGCAGCCCGGCGTCACCCTCTGGGCGGACACGGGCTACCGCGGGCGCAAGCTCGGTGGGTTGGGTCAGGGAGGCGCTCTGGGCGGGGGGGAGGGGCGTGGGGGTCGTCCAAGGAGCCCCGGCGCGGGGTGGGGTGTCCCGCGGAGGTGGAACCCTCCGCCCACGCCCGCCTCCACCGTCCTGAAACGGGCGCGGGGGGGGGGCCGAAGCGCACCTCCGCCTGGCTGGGCCGCCACCGGCGCCTGAGCCGGGATTACGGACACCTACCCGAAACCGAGGAGGGCGTCCATCTACCTGGCCCTGGGCCGGCCCGTGCTCGGCCGGCTTCGCCGAGCGGCCCAACCAACCTGAAGCCCTGCTCTCCAGACAACCTCCAGCCCCGTAGCGTGGTGCGAGGGGCGCACCGGCTACCCGATGGTGGACGCCTGCATGCGGGCCTTGCACCAAGGCGGCTGGATCAACTTTCGGATGCGCGCCATGCTGGCCTCCTTCGCCGCCTACCACAAGCGTTGGCGTCCGAACCGGCGTTCGCTCCCGACGACACGACGTAAAGCGGAATGGACAGGTTGCCGTCCCGGGCGCGGACCTCCTCGCGGGTGGCCACGCGCGCGAAGCCCGGCACGTCTGCAAACGCCCGGTAGGCGACGACGATGCGGGCGAGGTGTGCGTCGGTCAGGAATCGTCGGCGAACTTCTTGATGAGGTATTCGTAGCCCTGGCCGAGGGCGTCCTCGGGCAGGTTGGCCAAGGAAAGCTCGTGGGTGGAGAAGCGCTCGATCAGGTCACGCAGCATGGCGTCGGGCAGCCGGTCCTGGTTGGTCCAGGCGGCGTCGCCGAAGATGCCGTAGAGGGTTTCCGGGTTGGCCTGCTCGATGCCACGCATGGCCGTTTAGAGCGCCTGGCCGACGTTGGTGGCCACGGCGCGCACGGCCTGCCAGTGGCAGGTTTCCGGCACCTGGAAGCGGTAGTGCTGCGGGAAGCGGGCGTATTCCTCGTCGTCGCCGGACCCCTCCAGGGCGGCGCGGTATTCCTCGTCGTGCACGTCGCAGACCCGTTTGAAGAAGAGCAGCGGGAAGACGTAGGTCTTGAAGTCGGCCGCATCCGCGGGACCGCGCAGGATGTTAGCGGCCTCCCAGAGGTGAGATTCCGACTGGGGGAGGCTGATGGCAACGCTCGGGGGGTGGCTCACGACGAGGCGAGGGTGGCAGGCTGGCCCGATGAAAGCAAAGGAGAGCGGCCAGCCCTCCCACGTCTCGATGTCGCGGAAGACGTGCCCCGGATGGCGGAACCAGTCTAAAGTCTTAACCAACGCTCCGCCGCATCCGGGAGTAGATCTCGGCGAAGTAGCTCACCTTCTGCGGAGGCGTGCGAGCTGGTCCAGCGAGGGCGCGCCGGGCGCACGGAAGGCGTTGTGCTGGGCGAACTCGTCGCCGTCAAAGAGATGGATTTCCTCCGCCGGCGTTTTCGCCACCAAGTCGAGCACGTAGGAGCCGGTGCCGCCCAGGCCCACGATGCCGATCTTGTGCCCCTTGAGCTTGTCGCTAACGGCGTTGATCTCAGCGCGGCTGGGGTTGGTGTCCAGGTAGTGGAACACTGGTTCCTCAGGCTCGACCTCGATCACCCGGAGGGTGGTTGCCTTGACGCTGGGATCGAGGGAGCGGGCGGGCGCCGAGATCATCTCCACGTAACAGGTCATCTTCTGGTAGTAATCTGGGTAGTCGGCCTATTGACCACAACTATCAGAAAAAACCCGTCAAGCCCTGTCAACGGTTCCGGGCCGGCGCGCTCGCCCCAAGATGGGGCAGGAGTGACCGAAGGGGTTATAGACCATCGCAACAGGGGTGAGGTCCGGCCAAGGTTCTCGTCGCGCGCGTGGGACCCGCGCGCCCGCAGCTGGGCCCACGGCGCGGCCGATCAGCCCTCTTCCATCGCCATCCGCGTCCAGTTTCTGAACTCGACGCTGAAGTGGCGCAGGTGGCCCGTGACCAGCGCGTCCGGGGCCGCCGTCGGCAGGTGGATGGTCAGCTTGAGGTGCAGGCCGTCCTCCGCGTCGCGCATCTCATGGATCGCGGAGCCGATGCGTCGCCCCTGCGCGTCCTTGATGACGGCGCCGAGCCGCTCCGAGACGGGGTAAGCCGGATCCCACGCCGTGGGGAAGCTGGCCTCGGGGGAGGTGAAGTCGAGTTTGATGTGCCAGGGCAGTTCATCCTGGCCGACGTTTTCGATCACGTCGGCGTGCGCGCCCAGCGGCCGGTTCATGAAGTGCTCGGGGTGCGCGGCGCGCAGCTCCCTCTGGCGGTCGCGCTTCATCGCGTCCATGAACCAAGCGTGGAACGCCTTGGCGCCCGGGCCGGGCACGACCAGTCCGACGCTGCCCGACTTCCACTCACCCGCGGAGGCCTCCACCCATTCCCACGTGCGGGCCATCGTGCGGTCGAGGTCGTCCTTGAGGAGCGCCTGCATGCCCTCGTTGCCGATCTTACTTTTCAGGTAGGCCAGGGCGAGGCGCGCCCGGGTCAGTTCGAGGTCGCGGATGGCGTGGTTGTCAAGGGCCGCGCCGTTGATCAGGGCGCGGGCGGCATAGGTTCGGTCATCGACCTTGGGCATAGCTTTTACTTCTCGGGCTTGGGGTTGCGTGGGTGGTGAATCTGTCTTGGGAGCGAGGCTGAGGAGTTCAGGCTTCGAGCCCCTCGACGGTGAGGCGGCCGTAAAAGTTGATGAAGTGCCCGCCGTGGGCGGTGAGGATCTGTTGGACCTGGTCGCGGACGCTCCTCTCCTTGGCCTTGACGCTGACCGTGGCCCCGCCATCGAGCAGCGCCTGCCGGTAGCGGCCGACGTGGTTCTCCTCCTCGTCGCCCAGCCCCGCCGCCCCGCTCAGGAGCTGGGCGAAGGGGCCTTGCTGCCCGCTGGCGGCGTCGAACTTAGCGGCGTCCCCGGGGCCGGAGAGCAGGCCGATGTCGGCGGGGGTAAAGCCGGCGGCGTTGAGCGCGGCGACGGCGGCCTGCGCCGCGGCGGGCCTGTCAAAGATGGCCAGGATCTGGTTGGTGGGATGTTCGAGGCTGTCGTGGCCTTCGGCGGCGGTGGCTCCGTTCATGGTGTTCGGGGGGTTTATTGGTGGGTTAGGTGGTGGGGGGTTTCTGGCTACAAGACGAAATGGGCGGCTGTGCGGGTGGGGGCGAGCTTCAGGTCGGCCACGGGGCCGGCACGGCTACGGGCCGCATCCCGACGTCCGCGAACAGCGCGGCGCGGCGGGCGTCGGGCACCTCCGGCGGTGTCCAACCGGAGGGCGGCAGGGTGCGTGCGTCCGCGCGGGGCGCGAAGGTCGTCACGGCGCGCTCGAAGCCCGCCGGGGTGTAGAGGTTGAGCACGCGGGCGGGGGCGTCACCCAGCACGCGGAACGCGTGCACCGTGCCGCGCGGGATGAAGACCAAAGCACCCTGGCGGGCGACCTCCCGCCGGTCTTCCAACAGGAACTCGGCTTCGCCCTCCAGCAGGTAGAATACCTCGTCCGTGCCCTCGTGCAGGTGCGGCGGCGCCTGCGGGCCGGGCGGCATGAGTTGCTCGATCAGGCTGTAGCTGCCGCCGGTCTGGGCGCCGGAGGCCAGCACCGACCAGAGGCTGCCCATCTGCCAGTAGGCGGGTGCCGTGTCGGCGTGGGCACCGAAGGGCCGGACCGTCGCCCCCGGCGTGGGCCGGGTGGCCATGTTGTCCGGGCCGGCGGGGTCCACGAAGGGCATCCCGAGCACGGCGGCTTGGCCGTAGTCGCGCGCGAGTTGGTGGACCAGGCGCGGCGGCGCCAGGGGCACGCCGGGCGGGGGTGGCGCGTTGTGCGCGGCGGGGTGGGCGATGCCCATGAGCAGCACCTCGAAGCCGGCGGGCAGGTAGAAGTTGAGCACCTGGGTGTCCGGCGCGTCCACCGTGAAGGAATGCTCGGTCAGCCGCGGCACTGCGGCGAGGGTGCCCGCCCCGGCCGACACCGTCCGCCCCCCGGCGTTAAACGTGCAATGGCCGCGGACGACGTAGAGGCCCTCGTCCTGGGTGTGGGTGTGCGTGCAGGGGCCGCCGCCCCCGCCGTCGGTGACGATCTGGTCGAGCAGGCAGAAGGAGTTGCCCGTCTGCACGCCGGTGGCCATGACGCGCCAGAGGTTGCCGATCTGCCAGAAGGCCGGGGCGTCGTCCAGGGCGACGACGTAGGCGCGGGCGGTGGTCATGGGTTTTAGCTCCGGGCGGACGCGACGGCGCTACCTGCGCTCCGGGGTGCCGGAGGGCGGCTTGACGGCCAGGATCGTCGCCTGGGTGATGTCCGGGGGTTTGACGAACAGCTCCTGCCCGCGGGCGTGAACGGCCGCCGCGGTGGGGCCGCCGACGTGGGCGGCGAGCGCCGCGTCGTCGCGCATCGTGTCGAAGGTGGCGTAGCGGCCCGGGCCGACCTTCAAGGCGAAGAAGGTCGTGGTGCCCGGCTCTCGGCTGATCCGCTCGGCGCACTCGCGCAGGAACGCCTCCGCCTCCGCCTCCCGGCCGGGCTTGGCTTCAAAGGTTGACCAGATGCCGAACTTATCCATGAGCTTGTTCCTCAGAGTCAGGTCAGGCCGATGGGTCCTGGCGGAAGAAGGGCAGGTGCTTGGTTTTCTGCAACGCGATGGGAAACATCATCAGCAGGAAGCCCAGCACGCCCGAGGTGAGCACGGCCCCCGGGGTGAGGACCCCATCCCGCCAGGCGCCGTGGTAGAGCCAGGCCGTCACCGGCAGGAAGAGGAGGAGCGCGGTAATCACTCCGGGGGAGAAAATGCGCGTGACCAGCACCGGC
>CAXTFX010000219.1:0-7463 GCA_964243185.1 uncultured Chthoniobacterales bacterium | reverse complement strand
GCCGGCCCGTGGCGGCTTGAACCGGAGGGACGACCTCCGGGTCGTCCGCCGGTTTTCGCTGAGTGCGCGCGGTCCGTCAACGGCGGACGACCCGGAGGTCGTCCTCCGGTTCACCTTTTTGTGTTTTTTGATCCCTTTTGCGGTTAATCCTTCCACCCCATGAGTTCCGCCGCCGTTCCCCCCTCCGCCGTTGCCCGTCCCGCCATCGTCGTCGTCGGCACCGGGGCCTACGTGCCGGAGAAGGTCCTCACCAACGCGGACCTGGAGCGCATGGTGGAAACCTCCGACGAGTGGATCATGGCCCGCACCGGCATCCGGGAGCGGCGCATCTGCGCCGAGGGCGAGATCACCTCCGACATGGCTGCGGCCGCCGCGCGCGCCGCGCTGGCGGATGCCGGCGTCCCCGCCGCGGAGGTGGACCTCATCCTCATCGCCACGGCCACGCCGGACATGTTCTTCCCCTCCACCGGCTGCGTCGTCCAGGCCAAGCTCGGCGTGCCGCGCGGGGCCGCGTGCATGGACCTGTCCGCCGCCTGCTCGGGGTTCCTTTACGCCCTGGAAGTCGGCCGCCAGATGCTGGCCGGCGGCGCCTGGCGCACGGCCCTGGTCATCGGCGTGGACAAGCTCTCGGCCGTCGTGGACTGGACCGACCGCAACACCTGCGTGCTCTTCGGCGACGGCGCCGGGGCCGCCGTTTTGCGCCGGGCGGACGACCCGGCCGTCCTCAGCCCGTCCCGCGGCATCCTGTCCTCCGTCATGGGCTGCGACGGCACCCTGGGCCACATCCTGAACATGCCCGGCGGCGGGACGCGCTGCCCCATCACCCGGGAGAACGTGGATTCCCGGATCAACACGTTGAAGATGAACGGCAAGGAAACCTTCCGCCAGGCCATCGTCGCCATGACGAACTCGGCCAACGAGGCTCTCGTCAAGGCGGGCATCACGGCGGACGACGTGGCCTGCATCATCCCGCACCAGGCCAACCTGCGGATCATCGAGGCCATCGCCGACCGCATGAAGATCGGGATCGACCGCTTCGTGGTGAACCTGGACCGCTACGGCAACACCTCCGCCGCCGCCGTCGCCATCGCCCTGGACGAGGCCCACCGCAACGGCCGCCTCAAGCGCGGCGACAAGGTGCTCATGGTCGTCTTCGGCAGCGGCCTGACCTGGGCGGCGACGGTGGTGGAGTGGTAGGTAAACCTCTAATCCATCCCAAAATGATCTCATCCCTGAAACGACTCCGGTGCGCCGGCGGCCTGCTCGCCCTGGGCCTGCTCTTTCTCCCGCCCGCGGCGCCCGCGCAGACCGACGGGGCGGCGAACCTCAAAGCCCAGGCGCAAGTCTGCTTGGACGCCCTGCTGACCAAGGACTACGCCCGGGTGGTTGACCACACCTACCCGAAGCTCGTGGAGTTCTTCGGCGGCCGGGAAGCCATGATCTCCTACCTGCAAACCCAGATGCCGGCCCTGGAGGCGGAGGGCATCACCTTCAAGCGAGCCACCCTGGCCCCGCCGGAGCTCCCCGTGGTCGCCGGGGGCACGCAGTATGCGGTCGTCCCGCAGACCGTGATCCTGGACGTCAAGGGTGACGAGTGGGAGCAGCGCTCCTACCTGCTGGGCATCTCCCGGGATGGCGGCGGGACGTGGACCTTCGTGGACGGCGCCGGGATCAACCAGCCCATGCGCGAGGCGATCCTGCCCGACCTGCCCGTCACCATGCAGTTGCCCTTCAAGGCCCCGCCGGTCCGTCGCTCCAGCAAGTAGCCCAACGTCGTCACCCGGATGCTCATTGACACCCACGCCCACCTTGATTACCCGGACTTCGCGGCTGACTTCCCCGCCGTGCGGGAGCGCGCCCGGGCGGCGGGCGTCACCCGCGTTCTGACCATCGGCACCGGCCTGGCCAGCTCCCGCCGGGCGGTGGAAATGGCCGAGCGCCACCCCGGCGAAATCTTCGCCGTCGTCGGCGTGCACCCGACCAACGTCCGGGAGGAACCGGCCGACGCCGTGGCCACCCTGCGCAACCTCGCCCGGCACCCGCGCGTGGCCGCCATCGGGGAAACGGGGTTGGATTACCACCACCTGCCCAGCGCGGCCATGCGGGAGGAAACCGCCGCGGTGGCCGGGGCCGAGCTTTCGCCGGACGCCCTCTCCGCCGGGGAGGTGGCCGACAGCGTTTACAAACAGCGCCAGGCCGCGCTGTTCCAGGACCAGCTCGACCTCGCGGCCGAACTCGGGCTCAACGTCGTCATCCACCAGCGCGACGCCTGGGCGGACACCATCGCCCTCCTCAAACCCTACACCGGCCGGCTGCGCGGCGTGTTCCACTGCTTCGGCGGCACCGTCGCCCAGGCGGAGGAGGCCCTCGCGCTGGGGCACCTCGTCTCGTTCACCGGCATCGTCACCTTCAAGAACGGCGACAACGTCCGCGCCGTCGCCGCCCGCGTGCCGGCCGACCGTTACATGGTCGAAACGGACTGCCCGTATCTGGCGCCCGTGCCGTTCCGCGGCAAACGCTGCGAGCCGGCCCACACCCGCGAGACCGCCGCCGCCGTCGCCGCCGCGCGGGGGGAAACGCCCGAAGCGGTCGCCGCGCGGACGACGGCCACGGCCGAGGGGTTTTTCCGGCTCGGGGGCAGCCCCGCGCGGTGAACTGGCTCGCCCACCTGCTGCTCTCCGGGCCGGACCCGGAGTTCCGCCTGGGCAACGTCCTCGCTGACCTCCTGCCGCCGCCCGTGCTGGACGCCCTGCCGGCCGGGTTCCGGCGCGGCGTGGACTGCCACCGGCGCATTGACCGGTTCACGGACACCCACCCGCTCGTGCGCCGGAGCTGGCGGCGGCTGGACGCCTGCCCGCAACGCCGCTTCGCCCCCGTGCTGGTGGACGTGTTCTACGACCACGTCCTGGCCCGGGAGTGGTCCCAACACGGGGAGGGGACGTTCGCGGGCTTCACGGCCGGGGTTTACGCCGACGTCCACGCCCTGGCGCCGCAGGTGCCCAGCCCCGTGCGCGAGCGGCTGGCGCAGATGTCCACGGAAGATTGGCTCGGCTCCTACCGGGAGGTTGACGGCATCCGCGCCGTGCTCGCGCGCATGGACGGCCGTTTGCGCCGGCCGGCGGACCTCGCCGGGGCGACCGGGGAACTCGCGGCGCAATACCTCGGGTTCCGCGCGGATTTTGACGGGTTCTTCCCCGCCCTGCGCGCCCACGTGGCGGGCGCGGGGGAGCCGCGTCAGAGCGCCCCGCGCAACAGGTAAGGGAACAACACCGCCCCGAGGATGGCACTGCCCGTCATGCCCAGGGTGGCGAACGCGCCGCACACCGGGTCCACCTCCGTCGCCCGGGCCACGCCGATACCGTGCGAGCCGCAGCCCATCGCCAGCCCGCGCGCCCGGCGGTCGCGCACGCCGATGGCCCGCAGCAACCCCGGGCCGACCGTTGCGCCGACCACCCCGGCCAGTAGCACTCCGGCGACCACGGCGTCCAACGGCGCGCCCGCCCCGCGGGCGAGCTCCAACGCGATGGGCGTGGTGAGCGACTTCAACGTCCCCGCCGCCACGATGCCCGGGGGTTGCCCCAGGGCCCGCAGCGCCAGGGCCATGCTGCCGAAGCCGAAGAGCAGCCCGCCGCCCACCGTGCCCACGATCAGCCCCAGCCGGGCGCGCAGGAGCCGCCGCAACCGCCACACCGGCACGGCCATCGCGACCACCGCGGGACCGAGCAGCCAGGGGATCCAGCCCGTCGCCGCGCGGTATTCGCCGTAGCGGCGGCCCGTCAACTCGATGAGGACGACCAGGGCGAGCAACCCGGTGAACATCGGGTGCAGCAGCGGCCGTTTCCACCGCACGAACCCCGCGCGGGTGACGAGGTAAACGGCAATCGTGAGGAGGCTCCAGCCCGCCAGGGGGGCCAAGGTGGCGAGGCGGCTCATGGGCGGACCTCCGGCCGGGGTCCGCCCGCCCTGGCCGCGTGCGCTTCCGTGTCCGTCAGCGGCCCGGGCAGGTCGGCCGGGTCCGTGGCGCGGCGGAAGAGAAACTGGGCGAGGTGGCCCACGAAGGCGTATAACGCCAGCAGCCCGGCCAGGACGGCCAGCGCATAGACGCCCCCGCGCTCCACCCAGAACCGCCGGTCCTCCGCCGCGCCGACGAAGATCGGCAGGAACAGGAGCGGCAGCAGCCACAGCAGCGCGCCCGCGGCCTCCTCGATCCAGCGCAGGCGCACGATCCGCAGCGCCAGCGCCCCCAGCAGCAGGAACAACCCGAGGATGTTCCCCGGCACGATGAGCCCAAGACGCGCCCGCAGCCAGCTTCCCGCCAGGAACGCGGCGATGAGGATAACCAGCCCGGGCAGGACGCGCCAGCGGGCGAGGAGGGGTTTCGGGAGCACGAGGTTCAGGCCCGAGCGTAGCCGCGCACCGACGCGAAGGCGAATCGCCGTCTCCGGAGGCCGCGGTCGCTTCCCTCCCTCCGGGCGCGCCCTGGCCGGCGCCGCCGGGTGGGGACAGCCCCGCGGTTAATGGCCGTTCACCGGGTTCGTTTCGAGGATGCGGGTGATGCTTTCCAGGAGCTTTTCGTCAGACACTTTTAGAAATTGGCTCCGGTCCAAACGGACCCCGGTCACGCGCCCACCCGCGTCGCGATCCACGCCGAAAACCACGGTGTTGTCCTGCTTGACCTGAGCCCGCTCCTTCTCCTCTTTGCTCTGGGAGGGCTGCACCTCGATCAACTCGGTGACGACGTGCTGGCGGGTGGTCAGGACCAGGCGGGCCTTAGCGGGTGGGTCCTCGGCGGCGGGGACCGGGGCCGAAATCTTCGCGGCTGGCGGGTTCTCCACGGGGGCAGGATTTCAGAAGTGGAGGAAGGGCGGGGTTGGCCGCATGGTTTAGCGTTCTGCGTGAGGAGTTTCCCTTTGGGGAAAGACACCACGATCCTCTGGCCGGCCGGGTCGATGATGGCCGGGTAGGTGGCCTCCTTGCCGCCGAGGATGACCTTGTTCACCTTTTCCAGGTGGGTGCCTTCGAGGACCAGCGTGAAGGCGTCTTCCTCCGGCACACGGAGGAGCTCCGTCCCGGTCAGTTTCGGCTCGTCTTCCTCGATGGGATCAATGCGGAAGAGGTTCTCCTGCGGGCCGCACTTGACTTCTAGGTCGAGCACCTCGTAGCGCAGGAGGACGAGTTCGGGGTCGGCGGTTTCGGGTGGATACCGGCTGTCGTCGGGCATGAGCTTCTGCAACGCTTTGCGGATCTCCTTCAGGTCCTGCACCCAACCTTGACGGTCGTCAATGCTCTCCCGCCGCAAGGGCAGGGTCAGCCGCTCATACCAGCGCGTCAGCGGCGGGCGGCTATTGATGAGCCAGCGGTGGTTCACGTGGGTGATGACGCTGTCGAAAATTGTTGTCACCCGAACGGTTATACTTGAAGTCCTTGCAGTTCGCCACCACCGTTACCAGCACGGGGAAGCTGGTGGATTGCAGCACGTTGGCCGCCCCGCTGCGCCGGGAGGCCGGGTCGCGCAGGGCGGTCAGGGAGGGCGCCAGCCGGAAGCCGAAGGTGCGTCCGGTGCTGTAGGGGTTGCTCACCGTGACGGGCGTGCGGGTGAGGACGTCCCGCTGGGTGCGGCGCACGAAGGAGATGAGTTCCTGGCCGAGGATGTTTAGGCCGACGGTGGGGTAGGCGGCGTTGATCTGCGCGGCCAGGGCGGTGAGCCGGCGTTCGCCGTTAGAGAGTTCCAGGGTTTGCGCGTCGATCAGGGGCAGGACGCTGAAGATGAGCGGCTGTTGGTGGCGTTCGGACTCCCGTCGGAAACGGTGATTGTTCTGGTCGTAGTATTCACAGGTCGCGCTCAGGTCCGCGGCGTAGCTCACCCGGGTGCGCCAGCCGGGGTTGCAGGAAACCTGCACGATGGCGAAATAGACGCCGTAGTCGGGGTTGGTGAACTTATCCCACGGTGGGTTAGCCATCGTGGCCAGGATGCGCTCCGTGATCTTGTTGTTCATGCCCTGGAGCACGGCGAAGCGGCCCGGGTTCTTGACAGAATCTCCGAACGTGTTGCGAAAGAGCCCGCCGGCCGCCACCGGGCGGTCGGCGCTCAGGGTGTTGGTGATGTTGATGGGTGCCGTGGGCAGGGCGGGTTCGCGGGCGGCTGGCTCGGGGGCCTTCTTTTCCTCATCCCCCTTCGGAAGTTCGCCCTCCGCGCGCGCGACGGGGGCCGGGGTAGGGCTCTTCGCGGGCGTCGGGGTGGCGGCGGGGATCTGGGGCGTGACCCGCGCGGTGGTCTGGCTGGTGAAGCCCGTCTCTGCCAACTCCGCCGTCCCGCCGACGATGCTGCCCTGCTCGGCGAGGATGTATTCCTTGGGGGTGATGAAGTCGGCCCGGTCGTTGCCGAAGTTAAACTGCCCCTCCACCCGCATGACCACCGGGGCGGACATGGTCACGACGCCTCATTCCTCGATCTCGCGACGCAGCCGGACGAGGCGTTCCCGGACTCGGGCGATGGCCTCCGTCGAGGTGAGTTTCGGCGGCTTGGTGGGGCTCTTGGAGGAGGGGCGGGAACGGTAGCCGGAGCCCCCGCCGTCGCCCCCGCGCGCCGGTGCGCCCGCGAGCAGCAGGAGGCCTCCAAAGGCGAACACCACGGGGAGTCGGCAGGGGAACATACGCGGGGCGGGGCGGGGAGAGCATGGACCGTCGCCTGGTCTATCCTCATGAGTTTGGTTTTTAGAACAACTTCCAAACGGTGTTAAGGATTTTGTGGGTCATCGTCACCGCTTTCATTTCGGGTGGAACAAAGGCCCGTGGTGCATTGACTCCCGCGATGCGGCGGCCCTGATTTTTCCATGACCGGCATTCCCCGGTTCAGATTTAGGATGCCCGGATGAACGACGGTGCCAACGACCCCGCCCTCCGCGCCCTGGCCGACGAGCAGCGCCATCTGCGCGAACTCCTGGCCCGGCTGGACACCCGCGTGGCCGCCCTCGAACAACAACCCGCGGCCACCGCGGCGCCCCCCGCCGTCCGGCCGGCGCCGCCCGTGGCGGTGGCCCCCGTGGTGGTTGCTCCCGCCGTCGCCCTCGTTCCCGCGCCGCCGCGCGCCGCCCCGGTTCCGCCACCGCTGCCGGCCTTTGATGCCGCCCCCCCGCCGTTGCCCCCGCCGGCCCCCGCCTTCGTTCCCGAGCCTCCCGGACCGGCGGCCGCCCCGGCGACGACCTCGCTGGAGGAGCGCATCGGCGGGACCTGGCTGGTGCGCATCGGCGTCGTCGCCCTGTTGACGGGCCTGGCCCTGGGCGTCGGCTGGCTCGTTCAAAACGTCGCTCCCCGCCTCGGGGTGGCCGGCAAGGTCGCGGGGCTTTACCTCGTCGCCGGGGCGTTGACCGGCGCGGGTTTCTGGCTGGAACGGCGCGCGGCGAGCGCGAACCCCGGCCTGCGGAACTACGCGCGCGTCCTGCTCGGGGGCGGGCTGGCGGCGG
>CAXTFX010000218.1:0-7499 GCA_964243185.1 uncultured Chthoniobacterales bacterium | reverse complement strand
GGCGTGCGCCTCTTGACCCTGGCCCCCGCCACCCTGCGCGGCGGCGAGGACCGCCCCGCCTGGGCGGAGGCCGCCGCCGCCGTCCGCGCCGCCGCGGCGGCCGGGGAGGACGTCGCGGTGGCCATCGGCCTGGAGGACGGGGTGGACCTGGGGGAGAGCGCCTTTCTGACCGAGGCCCTGGCGTGGTTCGTCCTGCCGCTGGCCCCGCGCTTCGTCGGGATGTTCCTGACCGGCGGGGAGACCGCCCGCGCGCTGCTCGGCGCGGCCGGCGCGGCGGGCATCCGCCTGCTCGGCGAGGTGGAACCCGGCGTGCCGCTGGGCACGGCGGAGGGCTGGGGCAACCTGCCGGTCATCACCAAGGCCGGCGCCTTCGGCAACGCCGGGACCCTCGTCCGCGCCCGCGCCGCCCTCCGCGGCCGGGGGGCTGAGACGGGACTGCGAACCATCACCTTCCGCTGAACCACCCAAACCTCCCTCCTCTCCCCATGAACGACCAAACCCTTCCCGTCGTCGGCATCACGATGGGCGACGCCGCGGGCGTCGGCCCGGAGATCATCATGAAAAGCCTCGGGCACGCCGACCTGTTCGACCGCTGCCGCCCGCTGGTCATCGGCGACGCCGGCCGCCTGCGCGAGGCCGGGCGAATCGTCGGCTCCCGGCTGGAGGTTCACGTCATCGCCACGCCCGCGCAGGCCCGGTTCACCGCGGGCACGGCGGATTGCCTTGACCTCGGCCTCATCCCGGAGGGCCTGCCCTGGGGGCAACTCTCCCCGGTGGCGGGCGACGCCGCCTACCGCTACCTCGCCCGCGCGGTGGAGCTGGCCCAGGCCGGCGAGATTGACGCCATCTGCACGGCGCCGCTGAACAAGGAAGCCCTGCACGCCGGCGGTCACAAGTTCCCCGGCCACACGGAGATCCTCGCCTACCTGACGCACACGCCGGAGGTCTCCATGATGCTTTCCACCCCGAAGCTCAAGGTCATCCACGTCACCACGCACGTCGGTTTGCTCGACGCCGTGGCCAAAATCGAGCCGGGGCTGGTCGAGCGCACCATCCAGCGCGGGCATGACACGCTGCTCCACGCCGGCAACCCCCGCCCGCACATCGGCGTCTGCGCCATCAACCCGCACGCGGGGGAGCACGGCTTGTTCGGCCGGGGCGAGGAGGAGGAAAAGATCATCCCGGCCGTCGAGCGGGCGCAGGCCCGGGGGATCTACGTGGAAGGCCCGTTGCCGGCGGACACCCTGTTCTTCCGCGCCGGCCGGGGGGATTTCGACCTCGTCGTGGCGATGTATCACGACCAGGGGCACGGGCCGGTGAAGGTGCTGGGCATCGAGGCCGGGGTGAACATCACCGTCGGGCTGCCCGGTGTGATCCGCACCTCCGTGGACCACGGCACGGCCTTCGACATCGCGGGCAAGAACATCGCGGACGAACGCAGCCTGCTGGTGGCCATCGAGCAGGCCGTGGAACTGGCGCCGCGGCGGGGGGCGACGGCGAGCTAACCGGTCGGTTGACCGAGGGCGGTGGCCGGCAGGGGGCTTCCCCCCGCCGTGGCCCCGCCGAACTTCGCCCCCCAGTTCACCCGCGCCGTCAGCGTCATCAACAGCGCCAGCGTGACCACGGCGCCGACGGTGATCGTCAGCCCCGTCAACCCGTCGAAGAAGAACGAATACGAGAACAGCACGAGGTAGGCGAACTGCGCCGCCAGGGCGATCCGCGCGAAGCCCGCCCCGGCCGCCGCGCGCAGGTAGCCGCCGACCAGCGCCAGCGACACCGCCGCGGCGATCCCGAAGGCCACGCCGATGGGGAGCAGGTCCACGGAGTAGGCGAACAACAGTTGAAAGGCGAAGAACCCCGCCGCGAGGAAGAAATAGTTCATCGGGTGCAGGCTCACCCCGCGCAGGGCACTGACGATGATGAGCACGGTGAAGAAGAACAACAGCGACACCGGGGCGAAGAACGTGATGCGCGTGGCCACCGGGCCGGGGTTGAGCACGTTGGGCATGGCCATCGCCACGGGCTGCGCGCCGATCACGTCCGGGTAGTTCCAGACGAGTTTCCAGCCGCCGTTCCCCGCCCGCTCCCGGCCCGTGGGCGAGCCGGTGTTGGCGGGGAAATCAATCTCGGGAAAGTCGGTCGTCATGGTCAGGGCAAAGTTGCGCACCCGCGGCGCCTCGCCGAAGCCGTAGCCCCAGCGGTCCAACCCGCGGGAGCGGTAGGCGACCCGCAGCGGGGCGCTCGCGCCGGGGGCGAGCGTGATGGCCTCGGTGACGCCCTCGGCCGCGGCGGCAACGCTCTTGGTGCTCGCCGCGTCGCCGAGCTGGAAGCGGAAGTTCTCGTAGGACGTTCCCGCCGCGGGGAAGCGGAAGTTGACGTAGAACGTCTGCGTGATGGGCGTCGGGTTCTCCACGCGGTAGTCGCCCTGGAAATCCACCGTGTAGGTCCGGTAACGCAGCAACCCCTTGCGCTTCGGTTCGTAGGCCAAGTGGACCTCGACGTTGCTGGCCGCGGGCGGCAACCGTTTCTTGCCGTCGGCGCTGGCGGGCGAGGCGTAGTAAACGACCGGGTGCGGCTGCTCCATCTCCGGTCCCCAGGAGCCGGCAACGCTCTCGCGCAGGCTGCCGTCCCGCCCGCCGGTGCGCAGGACGAGGCTGGACCCGAGCAGCACCCAGCCGACGCAGGTGCAGAAGAAGATGGCGATGATCGCCAGGAGCCGCCGGAAGCTCAGGGCGGAAACGGGACGCGTGGCGGCAGCGGGTTGAGAAGCGGGCGGCAAGGGCGGCGGATTAGGGTTCATAAATTTGGGATTTAGTGCTTGGGGTTTGGGGTTTCGCCGCCCTCAGGGCGTGACGGCGCGTTTCTGGTAAAACAGCTCCGCGGCGGGCCGTTCGCCCTTGAGGAGTTCCTTGCGCAGGTGGATGGCCGGGTCGGCGGCGTCCTTGACCGCGGGGGCGAGTTCGACGTTACCGTCCAGGGCGGTAAGCTCGTAGGCGTCTGGGATTTGCAGGTTCCAGCGCAGCGTCTGGGTGAACAGGTCCGTCTGCGGCAGCGTCAGGGCGACCTGCCCGGCGACGGGTTGTAGCGGCGCGGCGGTCCGGCCGGTGCAGGAAAACGTCACGCGGGTGACGGCGCCGCTGGCCGGGGCCGCCGCCGGGAGGGCGACCTCCAGCCGGCCGTCCCCCCGGTCCACGGGCGGCGTTTCCCGGCCGTTGACGGCGCAGGCCAGCAGCGCGGCGCCCGCGGGCAGGGCGACGGTGAAGGTGAACGGGCCGTCGTGCCGCACGGCCAGCCGGGCCTCGGTCAGGGTCGCGCCGTCGGCGACCAGGCGGGTGCGGTATTCCGCCTCGTCCACCGTCGCCGGGGCGGTGGGGACCCGCGGCAGGCGCCGGGCGTGGGCGACGGTTTCCCCGGGGTGACGCAGGGTGACGAACGGGCGGTTTTCGAGGGGCGCCATGAGCCAGCGCGGGACCGTGCGGGGGTCGCCGGGCACCGCACCGGGGAACTCCAGCCCCTCGGGCAACGCCAGCGTGTAGGCGGCGGCGGGTGTTTCAGAAGGCGAGGGGACGGTGCGCGGGACGACCAACGGCCAGTCGCCCTCCGGCGTCGGCTGGGGCAGCTCGTAGTCCACGAAAAGTTCGCGGCGCAGGAGGTCGGGCGTCTTCCAGGCGACCAGGAGCCGGCGCGGGCCGTCCGGCGAGCGCTCCACGCGCCAGCGGTCCAGGTCTGCGCCGTCCACGCGGAGCACGTTGGCCGCGGCCGGGAGCGCCAGTTCCAACGTCAAACCCGCCCCGGCGTCGGCCGCGGCACGCAGGCGGGTCTGGTAAACCAGCCGCCCGTCGTCGAACCGCACCAGCGCCTCCGCGGCGATTTGCCACGCGCTCGGGACCGGCGGCGGGGCGGGCCGGCGGTCCTCCTCGCGGACCAACGTCAGCGCGACCGTCTGGCCGGCGGCGAGGTGGAACGCGCCGGTCCCGGCGTCGGGCGTCGCCCCCGCGACCTCGGCGAGCAACCCGGCGGGGAGGTTGCCGACCGTCAGCTCGTTCACCAGGGCCGGCGCGGGGTGCAGCGCGAGCCGGCCGTTCTCACCGAGCGGGGCCGTGAACAGGAGCGTGACCGTCTGCCGGTCGGGGTGGTCCACCAGCAGCGCCAGGGCGTCGTCCCGCACGGCGACCAGCGCCCCGGCCGGCTCGACGCCCACCAGCCGCACCTCCGCGGCCGGCAGCAGCGGGACCGCGGTCCAGCCCTCCGGGGTAAAGGTTTGCACCTCGAACGTCGCCCGGCCCCGGACGCTCCGGCCGTCCGGCGCCACCTCCAGGGCGAACCGCACCGCCCCGACGCGGAAGGGCACCGGCGGCACGGGCGGCGGGGGGACGGGCGCGGGTTTGGGTGTCTGGGCGGCGAGCAGCAGCGCGCGGAGTTCCGCGTAGGGCAGCGTGACGGTGCCGCCGGCGAGTTCTGGCAACGGCTCCTGGGCCGGCGCCGGGATCGCCACGGTGGCGGCGGTGGCGAGGATGACGACGGTGAGGGTGGCGACGAGCGGAGGACGGCGGCGGGTGCGGTGCATGGGGAGCACCGTGGCCGCCGTTTGTGAAAGACCTGGGAAGGGCGCGTGAAGATTCGGTGAAGATTCGGGGCGTGCCCTACGCCAGCGGCAGCCGCACGGTGAACGTGCTGCCCGCCCCCGACCGGCTCTCGACGTGGACGGTCCCGCGCGCCGCCTGCACGAGGCTCCGGACCAGCGCCAGCCCCAGCCCCGTCCCCCGCGCGCCGGTCCGGGGGTTGCCCGTGGTGAAGAACCGTTCCCACACCCGCGGCAGGATGGCCGGCTCGATGCCCGCGCCCTCGTCGCGCACCGTCACCCGCGCCTGGCCGGCGGCCGGTTCCGCGGCGATTTCCAGGCGCACCACGCGGCCGGCGGGGGTGAACCCGAAGGCGTTGTCCAGGAGGTTGCCCACGATCTGACCGAAGTGCGCCGGGCTGATCCGCACGGGGACGGCGACGGCCGCGG
The DNA here is from genome assembly GCA_964243185.1 of uncultured Chthoniobacterales bacterium. Taxonomy (GTDB): domain Bacteria; phylum Verrucomicrobiota; class Verrucomicrobiia; order Chthoniobacterales; family SZAS-18; genus CAXTFX01. Next base: position 2,488 of record CAXTFX010000218.1, on the reverse strand, counting down.
GCGCGTCGCACCCGAAGCGCACCCCCAGCGCCTCCGCGCGCGCGGCGTAGGTCGTTCCGGCGAGTTCGCGCGCGGCGGCCCCGAGGTCCAGCGGGGGCACGTCGGCCGGGTCCGCGGCGGGGGCGGTTTCCACGCGCGCGAGCTGGAGCAGGCCGTCCACGATGGCGTCGAGCCGGGCGGTTTCCTGCTGGATGTTGCGCAGGAAACGGCCGCGCGCCGCCGGGTCCATCGCCGCGGCGCCGTCCTCCAGGAGTTCGGCGGCCCCGCGGATGGCGGCCAGGGGGGTTTTCAGCTCGTGGGACAGGTTGGCGACGGTTTCCTCGACGTAGCGTTTGCCCTCCAGGCGCTCGCGCATCCGCTCCACGGCCCGGGCCAACGTGCCGAGCTCCGAGCGGGTCCACGTTTCCAGCCGCACGCCGGGTTCGCCGGCCGCGACCCGCTCCGCCCGGGCGGCCAGGCCGCGGACGATGCCGGTCAGATACGCCGAGAGGACGTAGGCCAGCCCGGCGGCGAGGGCGATGGCGCCCAGCGCCGGCCAGAGCAACTCCTTCAACGTCCGCACGATGAAGCGCGTCAACCGGGTGGTGGGTTTGACGACGCTCACGGCGCCGTTCACCCGGCCGTCGCGCCAGACGGGCACCGTGGCGTAGATCAGCACCCGGCGCCGGGCGCGTTCCAGTTGCCAGCGCGAGCCGTAGCGACCGCGGAGGGCGAGGCTGACTTCGAGGTTGCGGTGTTCGTCCCGGCCGACGCGCGCGGGGTCGAACGTGTCGTGGAGCACGCGGCCGGCGGCGTCGTAGAAGATCAGCCGGGTGTCCGCCTCCTCCGGCGAGAACCCGAAGAGCCGGGCCTTGGCGGCGTGGGGACCTTCAAAATCCGTCAGGAGCCGGGCGAACCGCGCCCCGAGCGCGGCGGGGTCGCCGCCCGTCTCCCGGTCGAGCTGCGCGTAGAGGTCGCCGGCCATCGCGGCCGTATCAATCATGCCTTCCTCCGTGGCCTGGAGGTGCGTGGCCTCCAGGCTCTGCCGCAGTTGCCACGCCAGGTAGCCCACGGGCAGGACGAGCACGGCGAGGTGGAAAACAAAGACCTTCCAGTGAATCGAGTGCAGGCCGGGGAGACGCATGGCGGAAAGGATGAAGGGGGAGGGCGGAAGGCTGAAGGCGGAAAACCGGCAACGGCGTCCCCCTTCGATACGCTGCCTTCACCCTTCCCTTCACTCCTCCCGCAGCGCCACCACCGGGTCCACCCGCGTCGCCCGCCGGGCCGGGAGCGCGCAAGCCAGCGCCGCCACGGCCGCCAGGGTCCCGGCCGAGGCCGCCAGCGAGAGCGGGTCCAGCGCGCGGACGTTGTAGAGCAGCCCCTCCAGCCCGCGTCCGGCGGCCAGCGCCCCGAGCAGGCCCACGCCCAGGCCCACGGCCACCAGCGCCATGCCCTGCCGCAGCACGAGGCGGAAGACCTCCCCGCGCGGCGCCCCCAGCGCCAGGCGGATGCCCAGCTCCCGGGTGCGCTGCGTCACGCCCAGGGCCATCACCCCGTAGAGGCCCACGCTCGCCAGCCCCAGGGCCAGCGCGGCGAAGACGCCCAGCAGCGCCATCGTCAGCCGGCGCGGGGCCAGACGCCCGGCGATGTCGGCTGCCAGCGTCGTCACGCCGGAGACCGGCTGGTCAGGGTCGAGCGCCTGGACCTCCCGGCGCACCGCCGCCGCCAGGGAGAGCGCGTCGGTCTCAGCGCGGGCCGGGCGCACCACCAGCGTGGCGTGGCGCATGGGGTATTGCGCGGCGCACAGGTGGACCTGCACCATGTTCTCCACCGGGTCGTGACCGCCGGGAGGCATGTTGCGCGTGCGGCCGACGACGCCGATGATCGTCACCGACGTTGGTCCCGGCTTCAGGTCAAAGGTGTCGTCCAACTGCGCGCCGACGGGGTCGCGGTCGGGAAAGTGGCGCCGGGCGACCTCCTCGTCCACGAGCGCCGTCTTCGGGGCCGTCGCCGTGTCCTGCGGGCCGAAGTCGCGCCCGTGCCGGAGCGGGATGCCCAGCGCGGCGAAGTAACCCGGGGAGACGAAGTTGATCTCCGCCAACGGCGCTTGGTCCGGCGGGACCGGCGGCGTGCCGGTGAGGTGGAAGCTGCTGTCCCACTCGCTGTCGTCGAAGGGCAAGTTGATCCCCGTAGCCGCCGCGCCCACGCCGGGCAGGGCGCGCACCCGCTCCAGCAGGGCGGCGAAGAACCCCGCGAGCTTTTCCTCCGCGTCGTAACGGGCGACCGCCGCGTCGGGCAGCGACACGCCCACCAGCAGCACGCTTTCCGGCCGGAAGCCGAGCGGGACGTTCTGGATTTGCCAAAAGCTCCGCAGCGTCAAGCCCGCCCCGGCCAGCAGCACCACGGCGAGGGCCACCTGCGCGACGACCAGCACCGCCCGCGCCTGCGCCCGGCCGGTCCCCGCGGAGCCGCCCCGCGCGTTGCCCTCCCGCAGCGCCGCCGCCACGCC
>CAXTFX010000217.1:5644-7499 GCA_964243185.1 uncultured Chthoniobacterales bacterium | reverse complement strand
CCACCAGCCACCACGGGGCGGCGCGGATGTTCAAGCAGAACATCACGCAGACGCTGATGAGCGGCGCGCAGTTCTCGCTCTACAGCATGGACTACAACCAGCAGCAGATGGCGATGGCCGCGCTGGGAGCGTTCTCGAAATACGGGGTGAGCCTGCCCTTCAGCCGCACCGACGAGAGCGAGGCCGACCACATCGGGTTGATCTACATGGCCCGCGCCGGCTACGACCCGCGGGAGGCCGTGGAGTTCTGGAAACGCATGGCCCGCCGCACCGGGGCGGGGCAGCCGCCGCAGTTCGCCAGCGACCATCCCAGCCACGAGACCCGCATCCAGGACATCCAGGGCTGGCTGCCCGAGGCATTGCGGGAATACGAGAAGGCGGAAAAGGTGCCGGAGAACGTGCAGACCGCGCCCATCGGGAACTGACACCCGCCGCGCCCTCACTTTCCCGTCGCCCGCAAACCCTGGTCATACGTCACCACGGGGCCGAGCTTCTCCAGGCCCGCCCGGATGTCCTTCGCCTCGCCGACGACCACCACCGTCACCCGGTCCGGCGCGGGGACGTGCGCTTTAGCCAAGGCTTCCGCCCGCTCGACCGTCACGCCGCCGATGCGCCGGGCGTAGTTGCGATAATAATCTCCGGGCAACCCGTAAAGCTCCATCTCCTGCACCCGCGAGGCCACCGTGGCGGGGCTTTCCAGGCTCAGGAGGTAGTTGCCGGCCATTGAGGAGCGCTGCCGGGCCAACTCCGGCTCGGGGATAAGCTCCGCGCGGATGCGGCCGATCTCCGCCAGCATCTCGCGGATGGCCGGCTCGGTCACGTCGTTACGCACCTCCGCGCTGGCGCTGAACAGGCCCGCCTCCCGGGCGGACGCGAACGAGGAGCCGCTGCCGTAGGTGTAGCCGTGGCGCTCGCGCAGGTTCAGGAACAACCGGCCGTTCTCCCCGCCGCCGAGCACCCCGTTGACCACCCCGAGCTCCGGCACGTCCGGGTCCGCCCGCCGCACGCCCGGCGCGCAGACGACCACGGCGGATTGCACTGACGCCGGCCGGTCCACGAGGTGAACCGTCAGCTTTTCCGGCGCGGGCGGGATCGCGGGCAGCGTCAGCTTGGGCAGGTCGCTCGGCTTCCAGTCGCCGAAGGCCCGCTCGATCTGGGCGAGCACGTCGGCCGTTTTCACGTCGCCGACGACGGCCAGCGTGGCGTGGTTAGGCAGGAAATTCGCCCGGTGGAACGCCGCGAGGTCGTCGCGCCGCAACGCGCCCACGCTCGCCTCGGTTTCATACGCGCCGTAGGGGTGCCGGTCGCCGTAAAGGAGCTTCCCCCGGAGCTTGCCCGCGAGGCTGCCGGGCTGCTGGCGCTCCTGGGCGAGCCGGGCCAGGGCGCGGCGCTGGTGCTTCTTCAGCCGGTCCTCCGGGAACGTCGGCCGCAGGGCCGCGTCGGCGAACAGGTCGAGCACCTGGGGCAGAAACTTCGTCAACCCCTCGGCGGTGACGGACAGCGAATCGTTGCCCGCGCTGGCCTCCACCGAGGCGCCGAGGTTGTCGGTCTCCTCGGCGAACTGGTCCGCGTCCCGCGTGGTCGTGCCCTCGTTGAGCAGGTCCGCCGTGGCCGCGGCCGTGCCGGGCTTGTCCCCGTCCGCGACGGCCCCGCGCTTGAGCAGCAGGCGGAAGGTCACGGTCGGCTGCCGGCGGCTCTCGACGACAAAAACCTTCAGCCCGTTGGGCAACGTGCGCTCCTGGTAGTCTGGGAACGCCACCGCCGGCTCGGGTCCCGCGACGGGCGGGTGGGAGCGATCCAGGTCGGCCTCGGCGCGGAGGAGCACGGGGGTGGCGGCGAGCAGGAGGGCGAGGAG
>CAXTFX010000217.1:0-5544 GCA_964243185.1 uncultured Chthoniobacterales bacterium | reverse complement strand
GGCGCCTGGTAGAACCCGTCCGCGTTGAACAGATACCAGCAGTCGAACGGGTCCAGGCGCGGCAGCACCTCGTGCGAGCGGCCGTTAACGTCCGCCCGTTTCTCCAGCCGCAGCGGGAAGAACCCGGGGCGCGGGCCGCCGGTCTCGTTGGACTTGTCCGGGTTCTTGACCAGCGACGCCTCGCGGATGCGCTCCACGGTGGCGTCCACCCAGCGCAGCCGCACCGCCGCGTCGCCGAACTCCCGCCAGTCGCCCTCGGAGTTGTGGGCATACATCTGGCGGACGAACTCCTCCAGGGGGAGGCCCATCTTGTCCGCCACGGGGCCGGCCAGGCGTTTCCACCACTCCTCGATCTCGCGCAAGTTCTCGCGCTGCTGGACGGGGTTGCCGACGTTCAGGTTGGTCAACTGGTGGTGCAGGATGATGGCGTTCGGGTAGGCGAAGGAGTGTTTGGCTAGGGTCGTGATGCCCGCGGCCATGCTGGCGGCGAAGCTTTTCACGACGACATAGACGGGCGCGGCGCTGCCCTCCATCGTCTTGAGGATCTTGTAACCGGCCATGACCGAGCCGCCGGGGGAGGAGTCAATGACCAGGAAGATGGGGAACTCCGGGGACTGGTTGTTGAAGTAGTTCACCCGGTCGGCCACGAAGTCCGCGGTCGCCATCGTGATGACGCCGTTGAGGGCGACGCGCCGATCGGTGATGACTAGCTCGCCCTCGGCGTTGAGGGGTTCCTTGGCGTAGGTCATCTCGCGGTTGACCTGGTTGCGCCACTCCTCGTTGCGGTCGCGCAGGGTGATCTCGCTCTGGCGCTTGGCGGCGGCGAGGTCGGCCACGCCGCGCTCCACGTCCAGGCCCATCTTGACGACGTTGAGCTCGGCCTGTTTGAGGAACGCCCGTTGCCCGGAGAGGTCGTTGGTGACGCGCAGCCGCTCGGCGTCCGTGCGGAGGGCGGCGAGCTCCTTCTCCAGCTCCGCCTTACGGGTTTCGGAGGCCAGGGCGGTGCGCTTGGCGTTGGCCTCGATCTCGACGTTGAGCTTCTCGATCTCCGCGCGCCGGGCGGCGAGCTCCTGCCCGAGCTTCTCGCGCGCCAGGGCGTTCTCGGCGGCGAGTTGCTGGCGCTCGGCGTCCAGCGGGGCGAGGCGGGCCTTGAGCTTCTCGGCCTCGACGGCGTTTTCCAACACTAGCCGGCCGCGCTCCTTGTCCAGTTCCGGGAACGAGCCGGCCGCGGGCGCGGGCGCGGCGGCCGGACTCGGACCCGGGGCCGGTGAAGCCGCGGCGGCCGGCGGTGCGGTGGGTGCAGGCGGCGGCGATTGCGCCGGGAGCGCGGGGGCGGCGGCGAGGGTCAGGCAAAGAAGGGGAACGATGGGGCGCATTGGGAGGTTAGAAAATCCGAAATCCGAAGCACGAAACTCGAAAGAATCAGAATCAAACGCTCGAAAACCTGGAAGGACGGAAGACTAGGACAGCGCGGGCCGCCGTCCGTTTCCCGTTTTCTTCCTCTTCAAGAATTTAGTCCCGATTCTTTCGGATTTCGTGCTTCGGATTTCGGATTTGGAACCTCCGCCACCGCCCCCCGCGCCGCCCCCAACGTCAGCGTGCCCTCATACAGCGCCCGGCCGATGATGGCGCCGCCGAGCGTTCCCAAAAACGCCAGCCGCCGCACGTCCTCCACCGTCGTCACCCCGCCGCTGGCGATCAGGGGAACGTCCAGCCCCGCCCGGGCCAACTCGTCCAGCGCGGCGAGGTTTGGCCCGGCCATCATGCCGTCGGTGGCGATGTCGGTGTAGATGATGGCTCCGGCGCCGGCCCATTCCGCCTCGTGCGCCACGTCCACCGCGCGGCGGCCGGCGGATTCCGTCCAGCCCTTGACGGCGACGATGCCGTCCCGCGCGTCAATGCCGACGGCGACGCGCTCGTTGCCGAAGGTCTTCACCAGGTCGGCGACGAAGCCCATCGAGGCCGCGGCCCGCGTGCCGATGACCACCCGCGCCACCCCGGCATCCAGCGCCGCGCGCACCGCGGCCGCATCGCGCAGGCCGCCGCCGAGCTCGCAGGGCACGGTGACGGCGGCGCAGACGGCGCGGACCGTTTCCAGGTTGGCCCCCGCCCGGCCGGAGAACGCGGCGTCCAGGTCCACGAGGTGAACCCAGTCCCCGCCCTCCGCCTGCCAGCGACGGGCGACGGCGGCGGGGTCGTCGGAATAGACCGTCTTTTCCTCCGCCCGCCCCTGGCGCAGGCGGACCGCTTGACCGGACATCAGGTCAATGGCGGGGAGGAGCTGGAAGCCCGGCGTGGCGTCGTTCGGTGGGAGCATGGCGACCCGATAACCGGCCGACCGGGCAGGCGCAAGCGGGCTTCAAGTCATGTTCCGCTTGAACATCAGCAGGAACCGCTCGGCGCGGCCGGGGTCCGGGCCGAACTCCGCGGCCGTCAACGGCGTGTTGAGGAAGTGACTGTAGCCCGGCACGTCGCGGACGATGTCGGGATCGTCGAGGTCCCCGAACCCCATCGCCCACCCCGCGAACTGCCGCGTCCGCGTCGCCCCCTGGAGCAGCACGATGATGCCGTGGTGGCGCGGGTCCCGCGAGATCCGTTCGTAAAGCGCGCGTGTGGGTCCCTCCTCGCCTTCGAGGATCTGGAGGAAGTTCCCGCCCTTGTAGAGCAGCATCCCGGTGACGCCCAGGGCGGCGTTGTGCTCCCGGCACCAGGCGAGCAGGTCGAGCAGCTCGGCCGGCGTCCACAATCGCACCGCGGAGGAGACGTAGATGATGAAGAACATGGCTCCGATACGGGCACAGATGCCGGGGCGGCCGGCGGTCAGGGCAGGAGGAGATCCCCGCGCAGTGTCGCCACCGCCGCCCCGGCGACGCGCACGCCGGTCATGGCCTCCGGCGGCCCGAGCACCTCGACCGACGCCCGGCCCGGCCGGGCCATCCAGTGCCCCTGCTCCGCGGTGAAGACCGGCGAATCCAACAACCCGTGGTGCCAGAGAAACGCCGCCATGCCGCCGGTGGCCGAGCCGGTGAACGGGTCCTCGAACCCGTTGTTCGGCGGCCCGGCGAAGTGCCGCGCGAAGGTGTCGCCCGCGGGGGTCGCCCCCTCCACGCAGAACAGGTGGACGCTGAAGAACGCCGGGGGTTTGCCGGCGCCGGCGGCGAGGTTGAGCCGCGCGTAGCGGTCCACGTCCAGCCGGGCGTGGCGCAGGGCGTCGTGTTCGCGCAACGGGATCATTAGCTGCGGCGTGCCCGTGCTGACGACCTGCGGCGGGGGCGCGCCGGGCAGGGCGTCCGCCGGGACCAGCCCGAACGCGGCGAGCGCCTCCTCCACGGGGAACACCCGGCCGAAGCGCGGGGCGGGCTGGAACATGGCCACCTCCCGCACCCCGCGGCCGCCCTCCCCCGCCGCCACGTCCACGCGGATGACGCCCACCGGCAGCTCCAGGCCCACGCGCGACACCGGCTGGCGCAGGACGAGCCGGCCCGTTTCCACGAGGGCGAACAGCGTCGCGACGGTCGGGTGCCCGGCTAGGGGAATCTCCGCCGAGGGAGTCCAGTAACGCGCGGCAAAGTCCGCCCCCGGCAGCCGTGGCCGGCGCACGAACGCGGTTTCCGACAGGTTGTTCTCGCGGGCGACGGCGAGCATGGTCGCCTCGTCGAGCCGCTCGTCCTCGTCAAACACGACGGCGCAGGCGTTCCCGGTCAGCGGCTCGGCGGTGAAGGCGTCAACCTGGAGGAAGGGGAAGGTGGGCACGGAAGAAAAGGATGAAGGATGAAGGCGGAGGAGAGAGACGTTTTTAACGAAGGTCTGCTTTCATCCTTCATCCTTCATCCTTCATCCTCTCCACTACCATCGCCCCGTCGCGCAGCCGGATCACCCTGCCGGTGCGGGCGGGCAGTTCCGCGTCGTGGGTGACGAGCAGGAGAGCGGTGCCGGCCTGGGCGTTGAGCTCGAACATCAACCCCACGATGCGAGCGGCCGTTTCCGCGTCCAGGTTGCCCGTCGGCTCGTCGGCAAAGAGCAACTGCGGCCGGTTGACGAACGCCCGCGCCAGGGCCACGCGCTGCTGCTCGCCGCCGCTCAACTGCGCCGGGTAGTGGTCCAGGCGGGCGCCGAGGCCCACGCGGTCCAGCAGGGCGCTGGCCTCCTCCGCCAACGCTCGCGCCGCCGGGCGGCCCCGGATGCCGCGGAGTTCCGCCGGCACCAGGACGTTTTCCAGGGCGGTGAGCGTCGGGATGAGCTGGAAGTTTTGGAAGACGAACCCCGTGCGCTCGTTACGCACGCGGGCGCGGGCATCCTCGTCCAGGCCGTCGAGCGCTACGCCGGCCAGGCGCACGGAGCCGCGCGTGGCCCGGTCCAGCCCGGCGCACAGCCCGAGCAGCGTCGTCTTGCCGCTGCCGGAGGGTCCGACGATGGCGCAGGTCGCCCCGGACTCCAGCCGGAAGGATACGTCGCGCAACACGGTCAACTCACGGTCGGCGCTGCGGTAGGTCTTGGTGAGGTGTTCGACCTCCAGGGCGGGCGGTTTATCCATGCGTGCGTCGGTCGGTCGGTCGTCGGTCGCGGGCGGGCGGGAATCTAGCCCTTCCCGCCGCGACGCCAACCGGCCGGGAGCATTTACCCGCCCGGACCCCCGACGCGGGGCCAGGCTCCCGATTGCGACCGCCCGGCGGTGGGGCGAGATTGGTCCGCCTTCCCATGCGTCTCTTCACCGCCTTGCTCCCCCTCTTCTTGAGTCTGCTCGTCCCCTCCCGTGCCGAGGTGGCGGCGGTCGCGCCGTCCCCTCTGCCCCACACCATCCTGTTCCTCGGCGACAGCCTCACGGCCGGCTACGGGCTGGACGATGCCTCCACGCAAGCGTTTCCCGGCCTGATCGAGAAACGTTTGCGCGAGTCCGGCCTGGCGGGGGAGTTCACCGTCGTCAACGCGGGTGTCAGCGGCGACACCACCGCGGGCGGGCTGCGGCGCGTGGACTGGCTGCTCTCCCGCCGCGCGCCGGACGTTTTCGTCCTCGAGCTCGGCGGCAACGACGGCCTGCGCGGGCTGCCCCCGACCGAGACGGAACGCAACCTGCGCGCCATCATTGCCAAGGTGCGGGCGAAGAACCCCGCCGTGCGCGTGATCGTCGCCGGGATGATGATGCCGCCGAGCTTCGGCAAGGACTACGTCGAACGTTTCGCCGCCGTGTTCCCCGCGGTCCAACGGGCCGAAGGCGCCGTGCTGATTCCTTTTATCCTCGAAGGGGTCGGCGGTTTGGCGGAGTTCAACCAGCGCGACGGCATCCACCCGACGGCCGAGGGGCACCGCGTGGTGGCCGAGGTCGTCTGGCGCTACCTGGAGCCGTTGCTGCGCCCGGAGGTGACGGCACGCTGAAGCGCTCTCAGTCGTTTTCCACCACCGGTGGGAACTCCGGGCAAAGCGCCGAGCGTTCCAGTTCTCCCGTCGGGTTGAAAAACGTCATGGCGCCAACCTCATCGCAGAGCCAGAATTCCAGCGCCCCGGCCGCGAAGTAGAGATCGCGCTTGGCAAGCAATTCGGCGGCCG
>CAXTFX010000216.1:0-7507 GCA_964243185.1 uncultured Chthoniobacterales bacterium | reverse complement strand
GGTGCATCCCTGCCCCCGGACCGGCCGGGGCTACCAGATGAACGAGGGGGCCCGGCGGGCGCGGGGCGGCGTGCTGCTGTTCCACCACGCGGACACGGAGTTGGAGGCGGAACACCTGCACGCCCTGGCCGCGGCGATGCGGGCGGACGCGGCGCTGGGGGGCGGCGCGTTCCAGCGGCGCTTCGACGAGCGCCACCCGCACCTGCGCTGGATCGAGCCGTTCGAGACGTGGCGCTGCCGGCGCTTCGGCCCGTTGTTCGGCGACCAGTCCCTCTTCGTGCGACGCCCGGTGTTCGAGGCGATGGGTGGCTACGCGGACGTGCCGTTGATGGAGGACGTGGACTTTTCCCTACGGCTGCGGCGGCAGGGCCCCGTCGCGCTGCTCACGCCAGCCATCCGTTCGTCCTCGCGCAAGTATGTGGCCCAGGGGAGCTGGCGGACCACCGGCCGGAACGTCATGCTGCTGACCCTGTTCGCCTTCGGCTGCTCGCCGGCGCGGCTGCACCGGTGGTATTACCGGCGGGGTGCCCACGAAACACACGAAAGGGCGCGAAAGGCCGAATAGGGAGAGGAGGATATATTTAGGACCTCCTTCTCCCATTCCTCGTGCCCTTTCGTGTGTTTCGTGGGCACCCCTCTCTTCCCCCGCACCCGCCATGAATAACCGCTTCGCCGACACCCTCGCCGCCCGCGGCCTGCCCCTGCGGCACACCCCGACGCGCGTGTTGCAGATCAACGTCGGCAAACTTTGCAACCTCACCTGCGCGCACTGTCACGTGAACGCCGGCCCGAAGCGCAAGGAGATCATGACCCGCGAGACCGTGGACCGCATCCTCGGCTGGCTGGAAACCAACGACCTCCCCGTCGTAGACCTCACCGGCGGCGCCCCGGAGATGATCCCGGATTTCCGCTACCTCGTCCGGCGGCTGCGGGCGATGGGCCGGCACGTCATGGACCGCTGCAACCTGACCATCCTGCTGGACCCCGCGCAGGACGGGCTGGCGGAGTTCCTGGCGGAGCACGACGTGGAGATCGTCGCCTCCATGCCCTGTTATTCCCCGGCGAACGTCAACGCCCAGCGCGGTGACGGGGTCTTTGACGCCAGCATCCGGGCGTTGCAGGTGCTCAACCGGCTCGGCTACGGGCGCGAGGAGCGATTGCCGTTGCACCTCGTTTACAACCCCCTCGGCGCCAGCCTGCCCGGGCCGCAGGCGGAGTTGGAGGCGGACTACAAGCAGGAGTTGCGCGAACACTTCGGCATCGAGTTCAACTCGCTCTACACCATCACCAACATGCCCATCAGCCGCTTCGCCAGCTACCTGCGGAACAACAACCTGCTGGCCGACTACATGCTGACGCTCACGGACGCCTTCAACCCCGGCACGGTCCACGGCTTGATGTGCCGCGACACGCTCAACGTCGGCTGGCGCGGGGAGGTGGCCGACTGCGACTTCAACGCCATGCTCGACCTCGGCTGGCGCGAGGCCACGGGTCAGGCGCCGGTGTATGTCTGGGACGTGGACCTAGCGACGGTCGAGGGCCGGGAAGTCCGCACGGCCGATCACTGCTTCGGCTGCACCGCCGGGGCGGGGAGCTCCTGCGGCGGCGCGCTGGAGGGGTGAGCGCGGCAGGCGCTGGCTTTGTCCGCAGGTTACGCAGATTAGTGAGAAGGGGATTCAGATCTTCCGGCGGTGGCGTTTCCCTACCTTTCTCCACCCCAAAATAATCTGCGTGATCCCCGTAATTTGTGGACAAGACCCGGCCTTTCAACGGCCGTCGCGAACCCCTCTCCCGAACACAGCCACCCGCGTAAACTTCCCGTGCAAAACCATTCCCTCCTCCTCACCCTCGCCGCCTTGCTCCTGGCCCTGGCCGCACCCGCCCGTGCCCAGACCGGCAAGACCGTCATCCAATACGACTGCATCCCGAACTACGCGAACTGGGGCGGCGTCACCGCGGCTTACGAGAAGGAGACCGGGGTAAAGATCCCGCCGGACATGAAGGGCTCCTCCGCCGCGATGGCCGCCCTCGACGCCGAGCGGGCCAACCCGCAGGCCGACTGCGCCTACTACTCCGGCGCCATCGGCTTCCAGGCGTCCACCAAGGGGTTGCACCAGCCCTACAAGCCGGCCGGGTTCGACAAGATCCCCGCCGCCCTCAAGGACCCGGAGGGGAAGTGGTTCACCGTCCACACCGGCCACATCGCGTTTCTGGTCAACACCGCCGCGCTTAAGGGCAAGCCCGTTCCGCGCTCCTTCGCCGACCTGCTCAAGCCGGACTACCAGGGCCTCGTCGTCTATGACGACCCGACCATCCAGGGCACGGGGTTCACCTTCGTTTACGGGATCAACCGCGTCCTCGGCGGCGGCGCGGACATGAAAGCCGGGTTCGATTACCTCAAAAAACTCGACGCCAACATCCTCAACTACGCCCGGGAAAACTCGTATAACGACCTCGTCCGCGGCGAGGTGCCCATCTGGATCAACGCGGAGGGCAACGGCCTGAAGGCGAAATGGACCGACAAGGCCCCCGTGGAGGTCGTCATCCCGGCGGAGGGCACGATCACGATGCCGCTGGTCATGGGCATGGTGGCGGGCGCCCCGCACCCGGAGGAGACCAAGAAGTATCTCGACTGGGTGCTCGGCCCCACGGCGCAGAAGCTCATGGCCGAGTCGTTCTTCGCCCCCGTGATGGCGGTGGAACTGCCCGCCGAGTTGAAGGGGAAGTTCCCGCCGGCCGACGCCTACCAGAAGGCGGTCGCGCTCCCGCTCGACCAGATGGCGGCCAACGCCGACGCGGTGAAAGCGCGCTGGAGCAAGGAGATCAAGGCTGGCGGGCACTGAAACCCCCCCACCGCGACGCGCTCCCAAGTTCTCCCCTGGCCGGCAACCCCGTCGGGGCCGGCGAACCGGCTTCGTAACTTTTGCCGCCCCCCGCTAGTCACCGTTGTTCCCCGACGTGACTTTCCACAACCACCAAAAAAGGTAATTTCCGGGCATTGTGACTTCTTACGACGGCCGAAAATAAGAGCTCGCGGCCGTCGTAACTTCTCCCGCACCCCCAAAATAGGGGTTGACGGTCGTCATAACTCTCCACGTTGCACAAAAACCGCCGCTTCCAACCATCGTGACTTTTCACGATGGCCGAACGCCTGGAACCGGGAGGAATCGGTAAACCTCGCCCTGCTCCCCACCGTCGCCGGCGTCCGGGCAGACTTTCCTGGAAGCCCGCCTTGAACCGCCGTGCCCCTCCCGCCCTCCTCCCGCCGTCGCTCGACCGACGGCGCCGGCCCGCTGCTGATGGTCCTGCCGCTGGCGGCGTTGCTCGCGGTGGGGATCGTCTGGCCGCTACTCTGGCTGGGCGTGGGCAGCGTCTGGGAGACGAACGGTGGGTGGACCCTATCGCGTTACGCCCTCGTGCTCACTGATCGGACCTACCGCGGAGCGGCGGTTCACTCCCTGGTCCTGTCCCTCGGCGTGGCCGCGGGGGCGACGACGCTGTGCCTGGCGCCGGCGGCCCTGCTCGCGCGGCGGACGTTTCCGGGGCAGACGCTCCTGCGGGCGCTGTTCACCGTGCCGATGGCGTTCTCCGGCATCATCGTCGGCTTCCTGACCGTGATCATGCTCGGGCGCGTCGGGTTCCTGGCCAACCTGGTCGAGCGGCTGACCGGCCGCGACCTCCTCGGGGGCAGCGCCTACGGCGTCGGCGGGCTGCTGGCGGCGTATGCGTATTTCGAGGTGCCGCGGGCGACGCTCACGCTGGAAGCGGCGTTGCGGAAGCTCGATCCGCACTTGGACCGGGCCGCCGCCTCGCTCGGGGCCGGCCGGCTGCAACGCTGGCGGCTGGTCGGGCTGCCGCTGCTGCGGCCGGCCCTGCTGGGGACCTTCGCGCTGACCTTCAACGTGGCGCTCGGTTCCTTCGGCGTCGTGCTGGTGGTCAGCAAACGGTTCACGCTGCTGCCGTTGGAATCTTTTCACGAGGTCATCGCCATGAACGATTTCCCGCAGGCCGCGGCGCTGGCGGCGGCCGTCGGGGGGGTGGCGCTCGGGGTGAACCTGTTGGCGCGCGTCCTGGCGGACCGGTTGCTGGCGCAACACGGGCGGGGGGCGGATACCAAAGGGTAGGGCGGATGTCCCGCCCGCCGCCGGGAGCATCTTGCCCCCGGGCTAGTCCGACGGGCAAAGCCCCTGAAACGTCTGGTCAACGACCTCACCGTGCCGGCGGCGCGGGGCGGGACGCCCCTTGCGGCGGGCGGGACATCCACCCTACCCTCCACCGCCCCGATGCCCGCCCCCCGCCGCTCCCGCCTGAACCTGCCTGCCGTGGGGGCGTGGACCGTTACCCTCGCCCTGCTCGCGCTCGTGCTCGCGCCGGTGGCCGTGGTCGTCGTCGGCGCGTTTTTGACGACCCCGCTGGTCGGCGTGGTTAGCGAGGGCTGGATCACGGGGGAAGCGACGGGGACGTTCACCCTGCGCTGGTTCGGCTACGTCGCCGGACTCTACCGGGAGCAGCTCTTCTTCTCCGCGCAGCTGGCCGTGGGCAGCGTCGCCGGCTGCCTGTTCCTCGGGGTGCCCGGCGGTTACGCGTTGGCGCGGGGGCGCTTTCCCGGCCGGCCGTTGTTGGAGGAGCTCGTTTCCCTGCCCCTGGCGCTGCCCGGCATCGCGCTGGCCATCGGGCTGATCCAGGCTTACGCCGTGGTCCGCGGGCGCTGGGAGCTCATCCTCGTCGGTCACCTGGTCTATACCGTGCCCTTCATGGTGCGGACCACGGCGGGGGCGTTGCGGGGCTTCGACGCGGCGGGGCTGGAGCGGGCGGCGCGCAGCCTCGGGGCGGGGTTCTGGCAACGTTTCTTCCTGGTGATCCTGCCGAACTTGCGGCACGCGATGCTCGTCGGCGCCCTGCTGGCCTTCGCGCTCTCGTGGGGGGAGTTCAACGTTTCCTACCTGCTCAACACGCCCCGTTACCAGACGTATCCGGCCGCCCTCTACGCAACCTACACGTTCAACTCGTTCCAGGTTTCCTCCGCGGCGACGACGCTGTTCCTGCTCATCGTGGTGCCGGCCCTGGTGCTCATCCAACTCCTCGGCGGGGAGCGGCGGCTGGAGATCGGGCAGGGGGCGTGAGGGGGGAGGACGGAAAGACGTGGAGACGCGGAGACGCAGAGAAAGAAGGGGGGGAGTCCATCTGCCGGCTCCGTCCGTTGTCCTTTCCGGTCCCCGCGTCTCCGCGTCTCCGTGTCCTTCCGTCTTTTCCCACCCCAGATGTCCCCCGCCGGAGCACTCGTCGCGGAATCCCTGGGCAGGACCTACGCCCGCGCCGCCGGTCCGGCGCTGGACGGGTTCTCGCACCGGTTCGCGCCGGGGAAGATCACCGCCGTCCTCGGGCCGAGCGGGTCTGGGAAGAGCACGTTGCTGGGCCTGTTGGCCGGGTTGACGCGGGCGGACGCGGGGCGGGTGCTCCTCGACGGGGAGGACCTCACGCACTTGCCCGCCGAACGGCGCGGGTTCGGGGTGGTGTTCCAGCAATACGCCCTGTTCCCGCACCTCGGAGCCCGGGAGAACGTGGAGTTCCCGTTGCGGGTGCGCGGCGTCGGCCGGGCGGAGCGGCGGCGGCGGGCGGGGGAGACGCTGGAGCTCGCCCGCATCGGCCACCTGGGCGAGCGGCGGGTTCACGAGCTCTCCGGCGGCGAGCAGCAGCGCGTGGCCCTGGCCCGGGCGCTGGTGTTCCGGCCGCGGGTCCTGCTGCTGGACGAGCCGTTCTCCGCCCTGGACGCCCGCCTGCGCGAATCCCTGCGCGGCGAGCTGGCCCGGCTGCTGGCAGCGGTGGGGGTGACAACCGTGTTCGTCACCCACGACCAGGGGGAGGCGATGGGGCTGGGTCACGAGCTGATCGTCCTGCACGCCGGGCGCATCGAGCAGCGGGGCACGCCGGACGAGCTCTACCGGCAGCCGGCAACGCCCTTCGTGGGGACGTTCCTGGGATCGGCCAACGTGCTGGAGGGGGCGTGGGAGCCGGGTTCGCGGGTTTGTCACGTCGCGGGGCTCGGCCCGGTCGCGGTGACGGGCGGGGCGGTGGACGAGCTACGGGTGCCGCCCGGGCCGTGCCGGCTGATGCTCCGGCCGGAGGAGCTGGAGCTGGTGGCGCCGGGGACCGCCGGCAGCTTCCCGGCGCGGATCGAGGCCCGGTTCTTCCTGGGCGCCAGCGTCCGGCTGCACCTGCGGGCCGGCGCCGGGAACGTGGGCCTGCTCCTGGACGCCGCGGCTCACACCTTCCCCGGCGTCCCCGCCCCCGACGAGGCTGCCGCCGTGCGCGTGCGCCCCGGCGCCGGGCAGCTCTGGGCGACCGCGCCGGGGTGACAAAACGATGCGGGGAGGATTTTCCTGGTTCATCTTCGCGCGCGTGTCAGACCACGATTTTCCCCTGTTGAGCGAGCCGCTGCCCCACGCCCGCCCCGGCCTGCGGCGGCTGGCCGTGATGGGCGGAGCCTACGGCAACGTGCCGGCCCTGCGCGCCTGCCTGGATCGCGCGGACGGCCTGGGCTGCGACCAGCGGGCGTTCCTCGGTGACCTCACCGGCTGCTACGGGCACTCGGACGAGGTCGTGGACCTGGTGCGGGAGCGGTTCGACCTGCTCGTCGCCGGCAACCTCGAGCAGCAGGCCGCCGCGGCGGTGGACGGGGATTGCGCCTGCAACTACCCGGACGCGGAGGACGGCCGCTGCTCGGGCCTGGCCCACGGCTACGCGATGCGCAGCCTTTCCGCGTCCAACCGCCGCTGGCTGGGGACGCTGCCCGCCCTGGCCGCCGTGGACACGGGGGCGGGCCGGATTCTGCTCTGCCACGGCAGCCCGCGGCAGACCAACGAGTTTCTCTACGAATCCGAACTGGACGGCAAGCCGCTCGAAGGCTGGCTGGATGCCGCCGGGGCCGTGGGCTTCATGGTCACCCACTCCGGCCTGCCGTGGGTGCGCCCGCTGCCCGACGGCCGGTTCGCGGCGAACTGCGGGACCGTCGGCAAGCCGGACGACGACGGCGACCCGGCCGTGCACTTCGCCGTCGTGGAACGGACGTTCGACCCCTCGGCGCCGTTCGCCGTGCGGATCGAGCGGGTGGCCTACGACCACCGGGCCTGGGCGGCCCAACTCACGGCGGAAGGGGTGGACGCCATGTTCACCGACCCGCTGCTCGACGGGCGCTGGACGGTTGGCCGCGCCAGCCTGCCGCCGGCCGAGCGGGCGCGGCAGGAGCCGTGAACGCCACCGCCGGCCGGGATTGCGCTCCTCTGTTCGCGGCGCTGGCGTTGGAAGGGCTCTGCCTCGCGGCGCTGGCGGCGTGCGGGGAGCCGGCGGGGTTCGCGTCGGCGCCGGGCCGGGCGTGGGTGTTCGTCACGGCGGGAGTCGTCGCCGGGGTGGGCTACGCCCTGGCCGCGCGGGGTTTCGCGGGCGGACGGACCGGGTTCTGGACGGCGGCGGTCGGGCTGCGGCTGGTCGCCCTGGCGGCGCCGCCGGG
>CAXTFX010000215.1:0-7510 GCA_964243185.1 uncultured Chthoniobacterales bacterium | reverse complement strand
AGCTCGACACCTACATCGAGCCGAGCTTCAAGGTCATCACCAACCCGTTGCGGACTTCCCCGGGCGTCACCTTCGGGGCGCAGGTCACCTTCAGCACCTACACCCCGGAGCGCACCCAGATCGATCTGCCGACCAACATCACCACGCTGGACTTCTTCGGCTTCGCCAAGGGGGCCATTCCCTTCCTCCCGGACGCGGAGGTCTGGGCCGGCCGGCGCGGCTACCTCAACCAGTTCTACGTCAACATCATTGACCGTCGCTCCATGGTCATCGGCGGTGACGGCGGCGGCATCAACAACATCGCCCTGGGCAGCTTCGCCAAGTTGGATCTCGCCTACCTGGTGGCCAGCCCGTTCGGCGGCTCCAACACCTCGGTGAGCCCCATCAATCCCCTGGGCACGACTTACGGGGAGATCCGCACCAACCGCGGCAACATCAACAAGCAGGCCGGCTACATCCGCCTGCACGACATCGAGCTTCCCGCCAAGCTCGGTCAACTCGCGCTGCACGCCCAACTCGTGCATGCCGAGGGTGGTCGTGCCTTGGTCAGCGGTGACTTCCAGGGTGGCCCCGGCAGCACGGCGTTCAACAACCTGAACTACACCGGCGGTGTTTACCTGCCGCCCTCGGACGGCATCAGCATCGGCTTGGTCTATGACTTCAAGCTGGACTTCGGCAAGGACAAAGCGGACAAGCTGACCAACCACCTCTACCTCGGCGCGGGCTGGGGCAACGAATACGACACCACCAACGCGAACAAGCTGCGCGCTTCGCCCTACTACGCCGTGGCCACCCAAGACATCACGGGTCCGTTTGGCAGCACCACGGTCAACACGTTGGCGGACGCCCATGCGTTCAAGCTCGCCGACCAGGTTAACCTGTATCTCGGTAAGACCGTCGAGCTGGAAGGTTACGTCGTTTACGAGCACTCGAACAGCGGCCGGCCGAACAAGCCGCTCCTCGACACCGGCCTCAATAACTTCTTCACCAACAACAGCAACGCGATCCTTGACCCGAGGTCGTTCATCACTTCCAAGGGCACCCAGGACTGGTTTGATGTGGGCGCCCGCGCGACCTACAACTTCACGCCTTGGCTGGCGTTGGTGGCGGAGGGAACTTACCAATACATTGACAACGCGGCCTTCAACAAAATCCGTGCGGCCGCCGGCTTCAGCAACGGCGGGGGCAACCTGGGCAAGATCACCATCTGCCCGACGGTCCATTACGGGGCGCAGGGGAACTACCCGATCGAACTGCGGGCCTTCTACACATTCTCCGCGTGGGATGACAACCTGAAGGGTTCCATCGTGGGCGGCGACGCCTACCGCAACGAGAACACCGGCCACATCTTCGGCACCCAGGCCGTGCTGAACTTCTAACCGGTTCCCCCGCTCACGTGGTGCGGAAACACACGCACCCCTACCGCACGCCGTCAGGTGGTTCCTCCATCTGGCGGCGTGTTCGTTTTCAGGGCCAAGCTCCCGATCGTGGTGGAACGACCAATGCCTGGCCCCGGGACGGTGTCCGTTTGCCTCCGCGAAGGGTTTCTTCTCCATTCGATGAACGATGCCCCGCTCACCTCGTGCCGCAGTCGTTACCGCGGTTTTTCCTTGGTTGTGCGCTTCTGTAGCGGCGGTCTATGACCGCCGAGGCTCCGTCGCGCAGGTGGGCCGCTGCGCGCGCCGGTCACAGACTGCCGCTACCGGCCGGCACGGGCCAACCAGCCCCCCAAGACGCCCCTCTGCCCAACCTGCCCCTGCTCGTGAACCAGCGGAGCAGGCGTGATGAAGTGGCCGGCGCATTAACGTCAACGGTATCTCCCATCAATCTCTGGTGTCGTTAGAACGCGGCTTGTTGGCGTCAGCCTCCGGTTTGCTGATCGGGCGGGCGTCCCGGTTGCCCCGCCCGGCAACCGGGACGCCCGCCCGATCAGCCACAGCGGTTCCGCGGTCAACCTGTTCCGAGCAGCGCTCCTGGTTCGGTCGGAAGGCCCGGGAGGGACCCGCGCCGTGAGCCAGGGCCCGTCGCTCAAAGCTCGCGCCCCCGCGCGGACCCTGGCTCACGGCGCGGGTCCCTCCCGGCGCGAAGACGAGCAGTCCGACAGAACCCAGTCGTTAACGATTATCCTTTGTCCTCGCGGCCCAGATACTGTCAGTCCCGAGGGGAAAGGGACTTAAATGTCTCGGGGATGAACTCAGGACAAAATAATTGTCCTGGGAATCTTCGGCTGGTGTTCAGGGCAACGAGTTACAACTTCTTTTTGTTGTAAACGTCGAAGACCACAGCGGCCAGTAGAACCATCCCTTTGACGACCTGCTGCCAGTCAATCCCGACCCCGAGAATGGACATGCCGTTGTTCATGACTCCCATGATGAAGGCCCCGATCACGGCACCCATCACTTTCCCGATCCCCCCCGAGGCCGAGGCGCCACCGATGAAGACCGCGGCGATGGCGTCAAGTTCAAAGCCCACGCCGGCCTTGGGCGTGGACGTGTTGAGGCGGGCCGAGAAGACCAGGCCCGCGAGCGCGGCCAGCGCGCCCATGGTGATGAATGTGCCAAACGTCAGCCGCTCGGTCTTGATGCCGGAAAGTTTGGCCGCTTTCTCGTTGCCGCCCAGCGCATAGATGCGACGACCCACGGTTGTCCGGTTGGTGATGAACGCGAAGAGGGCGATCAGGGCGCCCATCACGACCAGCACGTTGGGCAAGCCCTTGTAGGAGGCGAGCTGGTAGCCGAGGTAGAGGACCAACCCCGAAAGAATGGTATTCTCCAAGGCGAAGAGGACAAGGGGGCCATTCTGAAACCCGTGCTTCTGGCGATTGACCCGGCTCCGCAGGTTCAGGACAAACATTCCCACCGCGATCACCGCGCAGATGGCCATTGATATGATCCGAAACCCGGTGTTGCCGAAGGGCTCCGGGATGAAACCGGAACTCAACAACTGAAAGCCCAGCGGAAAGGGCCCGACCGAGCTGCCCCCGAGCAGCGCCAAGGTCAGTCCCCGGAACACCAGCATCCCGGCGAGCGTGACGATGAAGGACGGGATTTTCAGGTAGGCGATCCAGTAGCCCTGACTGGCACCGATCAGCCCGCCCGCCACCAGGCAGAGCACCCCCGCGAGCAGCGCGTTCATCTGGTATCGGACCATCATCACCGCCGCCAGGGCGCCGACGAAGCCCGCCACCGAACCGACGGAAAGGTCGATGTGCCCGGCCACGATGACCAGCAACATTCCGAGCGCCATGATGACGACGTAGCTGTTTTGCAGCACCAGGTTGGTCAGGTTCAGCGGCTTGAACAAGGTGCCGGAGGTCGTGACCTGGAAGAACACCATGATCACCAGTAAGGCGACCATCAAACCATACTCGCGGAACCGACTCTGCCCGGAGGCAGCCCTCGGTTTGACACGGGCTACTTCGGGCATGGGGAGAACGTCAGTGCTCATAGGGGGCTTCCAAGTCGGCGCGCAGGATGGCGCGCATGATCTTTTCCTGCGAGGCCTCCGCGGCGGGCATCTCCGCCACCATTCGGCCTTCGTTCATGACATAGATGCGATCACACACGCCGAGCAGTTCCGGCATCTCCGAGGAGATCACGACCACCGCTTTGCCAGCCTCGGCCAGATCATTGATGATCGAATAAATCTCGTATTTGGCGCCAACGTCAATGCCGCGGGTAGGCTCGTCGAGGAACAGGACCTCCGGCCCGGCAAAGAGCCATTTACTGAGCACTACTTTTTGTTGGTTGCCGCCGCTAAGAGTTCCGGTCACCTGGGAAACGTCCGAGGAGCGGATGTTCGTGCGGGTCCGGTAGTCGTTGGCCACCCGCAGTTCACGGTAGCCGTCAATGACCCCACCCTGGGAAACGCCGTCCAGGTTGGCGATGGTGACGTTGTGCTTGATCTGATCTATCAGGTTCAGGCCATAAGTTTTGCGGTCCTCGGTGACGTAGGCCAAGCCGTGGTCGATGGCCCGGTTGATCGTGCTGACATCCACTTTTTTCCCGTGCAGGAGGACGTTTCCGCTGATCCGGCGACCATAGGCGCGACCGAAGACGCTCATCGCCAGCTCGGTGCGTCCGGCGCCCATCAGGCCGGCGATCCCGACGATCTCCCCTTTTCCCACGCGAAAGTTGATACCGCGGATGACCTGGCGCTCGGCGTCGAGGGGGTGGTAAACGACCCAGTCCTTCACCTCAAAGATGGTTTCACCGACGTGTGGGGTCCGCTTGGGAAAGCGGTTTTCCAGCCGACGCCCGACCATGCTGGTGATGATCTGGTCCTCGCTGACACCGGCGGCTTCCCACGTCGCAATGGTGGCACCGTCGCGCAGGACCGTGATCCGGTCGGCCACCTTACGAATCTCGTTGAGTTTGTGGGAAATCAGGATGGAAGTGATCCCTTGCGCCTTGAACTCCAACAGGAGTTCGAGCAAGGCGTCGCTGTCCCTCTCGTTGAGGCTGGCCGTCGGCTCGTCCAGGATGAGCAACTTGACCTGCTTCGAGAGTGCCTTGGCAATCTCAACGAGTTGTTGTTTGCCAACCCCGAGATTGGCGATGAGGGAGGCCGGGTTTTCGTCGAGCCCGACCTTTGCCAGCAGGGCTTGGGTCTTGAGTTCGGATTGGTCCCAATCAATGACCCCGTAGCTTGCCTGCTCGTTCCCGAGGAAGATGTTTTCCGTGATCGACAGGAACGGCACGAGGGCCAACTCTTGATGGATGATGATGATGCCGAGCTTTTCGCTGTCGGCCACACCGCTAAACTGGCGCTCCTGTCCCTGGTAGAAAATTTGACCCGAGTAGGTCCCGTGCGGGTAAACGCCGCTCAACACCTTCATCAGGGTTGATTTGCCGGCGCCGTTCTCGCCGACCAAGGCGTGAATCTCACCTTCCCGGACCGCGAAGGTGACGTCGTCCAGGGCTTTGACCCCAGGGAACGTCTTCGTCATGCCGCGCGTCTCGAGGATGTAGTTCATCACAGGATTGCTATCAATACTAGCGCCCGACCCTTGGGCGGACGGGGGACTCAGAGGCAACTTGCCCCCGAAATCCACCCGTCCCCCGATGGCTGGTTCGGGGCCCCACGGCCCCGTGGCTACTTCAGTTTGTCGGCCGCGTAGTAGCCGCTGTCCACGAGCACCTGCTTGTAGTTGGACCTGTCCACCAGCACGGGCTTGAGCAGGTAGGAGGGCACCACTTTGACCCCGTTATTGTAGGTCTTCGTGTCGTTGACCTCCGGCTTGCCGCCCTTTTCCACGGCGTCAATCATGCCCACGGTGACCTTGGCCAACTCACGGGTGTCCTTGAAGATGGTCGAGCGCTGCTCGCCGGCGATGATGCTCTTCATGGAAGGGACCTCCGCGTCCTGGCCGGACACCACCGGCATCGGCAGGTCGGCCTTGCCGTAGCCCACGCCCTTGAGCGACGAGAGGACGCCGATGGAGAGCCCGTCGTAGGGCGAGAGCACGGCGTGCAACCGCTTGCCCGTGTAGTAGGCCGAGAGGATGTTGTCCATGCGGGCCTGGGCGACGGCCCCGTCCCAGCGCAGGGTGCCCACGGTCTTCATGCCGGTTTGGCCGCTCTGGACGACGAGCTTCTTCTTGTCAATGTAGGGCTGGAGCACCGACATGGCCCCGTCGTAGAAGAAGTAAGAGTTGTTGTCGTCAGGCGAGCCGCCGAAGAGCTCGATGTTGAAGGGGCCTTTGCCCTCCTTGAGCCCGAGTTCCTTCTCGATGCTCTGGGCCTGGAGCACGCCAACCTGGAAGTTGTCGAAGGTGGCGTAGTAATCCACGTTGGCCGAGCCGCGGATGAGCCGGTCGTAGGCGATCACCTTGACCCCGGAGCCGGCGGCCTTTTGCAGCGCGTCGGAGAGGGTCGTGCCGTCAATGGCGGCGATGACGAGCACCTTGTCGCCCTTGGTGATCATGTTCTCGATCTGGGAGAGCTGGTTGGGGATGTCGTCGTCGGCGTATTGCAGGTCGGCCTGGTAGCCTTTGTCCTTGAGGCTCTTCACAATGTTGTTGCCGTCGTCAATCCAGCGCGCGGAGGACTTGGTCGGCATCGAGATGCCGACGGTGCCCTTGCCCTGCGCGAGGGCGGACAAGGTAACGGACAGCAGGCCGAGGGTGAGGAAACCGAGTTTTACTCTGGTTGTGTTCATGTTTGGGGGGTTGGTAGGTGAGAGGTAGGTGGGGCGCCCCGCGTCAGCGTGCGCCCGGGTTCAATGTTTGTTCGTTGAGGGAATCAGACTGTTTCGAGACACACCCCACGAGATCAACAAAAGGCACGTTGGGCCAGTTCTCCTCGCGGAACGATCCGGGCTCGATTCGGCCCGCGATTTAGGCGCGTGCTAAAGCCACGCTAGGTATTGGCGCTGACACGAAGGGCGTCAAGGAGGTTTCGCCGGTTTCCGGGGCAAACCCGTCGGGAGTTTTACCGGTCAGGCCGCGCCGCTGATTCCGCGCGCCCCGTCCCGACCCCCGGCACGATCACCGGCCGAACTGTTTTCGCTACAGTTTTGGGGTTGGAGAGTCGTCCCGGGGTGCGTGCCCGGCGGCGTGCTCCCCCTTCCGGCACAGCCGGTTTCAGGGTCGCTCGATGGTGATGATGCGTCCGGCGGTGACCTCCGGGTTCGCGGGATCGAGGCTGCGTTCCTGGTGGGGCGCGTCGTTTCCAGTCCGCGTGGGCCGACGCAGTTCGGCCCGGCGGGCCTCGCGCTCCGCCGCAACCTCCTCCGGGCTGGGGCCGACCGGCTCGGCCTTGCGGACTTGAACGATCCGCTCCGCCGCGGCGGCCCCGCGGGCGGGTCGGGCCGTGCGTCCCTTCCGCTTGCGAACCGCAGCCTTCGGCGGCGCTTCGTTGCCGACCGTTACCTTCACCGTGCCCGTGTCCACGACGGCCACCGGGGCCGGGGCGGGGTGGAGCAAATAGGCTTCCGGGCGCTTGGTGGGGTTTCGCTCCTGGTGGGGAGCGTCGGCGCCGACCCGCTCGGGACGGTGGGGCAGCTCGTCCTGCGCGGGGAGGGTGCCCACGCACCCCAGGCCGCAAACCAGGCCCAGGACGGCGGCAACAACGGTGGACCGGGGGAAAACTTGGCGACGGGGGAGGGGAGCGACGAAGAATTTCATTCGGGAGGGGGAGCAGGCTGAACCCGCCGGGGGGACGGCGGCCGGGTGCCCGTCGGCGGCTGGTCCAATCAACGGGAAACTGCCGTGACGGTCCACCTTTAATTGTGGGCCTAGCGCGTCCCGGTTCGCGGGAATCGCACCCGGAGAAGCGTTAATGGATACCAGCACCGGGCCGCTCCTGCCGGCGGACGCGGAAATGGTCCACGACGACGGCCACCACGATCACCGTGCCGGTGACGATCCGCTTGATCGGTTCGGCGGCCCCGAGTTGGGATAACCCGTTTGCCAGCACGGCGATGATGAGCACGCCCGAGAAGGAACTCACGACCGAGCCGCGCCCGCCCATCAGGCTGGTGCCGCCGATGACGACCGCCGCGATGGCCT
>CAXTFX010000214.1:0-7515 GCA_964243185.1 uncultured Chthoniobacterales bacterium | reverse complement strand
GGGCGGGGGACCCCCGGGCGGCGGGGCGGGCGGGCGCGGCGGCGGGGGCGGCCCCGGCGGACCGGTCCCCGTCATCGCGGGCACGGCGGAGCAGAAGGAGGTGCCCATCTACCTCGACGGCCTCGGCACGGTGCAGGCCTTCAACACCATCGTCATCCGACCCCGCGTGGATGGCGAGCTCACCGAGGTGCGGTTCACCGAGGGGCAGGAAGTGAAGCGGGGCGACCTCTTGGCCGTCGTTGACCCGCGTCCCTTCCAGGCTGCCGTGGACATGGCCGAGGCCAAGAAGCGGCAGGACGAAGCCCAGCTCGCCAACGCCCGGCTCGTGCTGGCGCGCAACGAGGACCTCCTGCGGAAAAAGGTGCTCGACCAGCAGACCTTCGACGCGGCGCGCTTCCAGGCTGACGTGCTCGCCGCCACCGTCCAGGGCGACCAGGCGGCCCTGGACAACGCGAAGACGCAGCTCTCTTACACCCAGCTCGTTTCCCCCATTGATGGCCGCGTCGGCGTGCGGCAGGTGGACCAGGGCAACGTCGTCCGCGCCGGGGACGCCAACGGGGTCGTCGTCGTCGCCCAGCTCCACCCCGTTTCCGTGTCGTTCACCCTGCCGGAGGGGGACCTGCGCGACATCCTCAAACAATCCGCCGACGGCCGGCGCCTGCCCGTGGTCGCCCTCAACCGCGCCAACACCGACGCCCTCAGCCGGGGCGAACTGGCCGTCGTGGACAACCAGATTGATCAGACCACCGGCACGATCCGGCTCAAGGCGACCTTCCCCAACGACGACCTCGCCCTGTGGCCCGGCCAGTTCGTCAACGCCCGCCTGCTGCTGACCACGCGCCGCGGCGTGGTCGTCCCCGCCAGCGTCGTCCAGCGCGGCCCGAACGGGACCTACGCCTTCGCCATCAAGCCCGATAACACGGTCGAGATGCGTCCCGTCAAGGTTGCCCAGACCGAAGGCGGCGAGGCGCTGCTGGACGAGGGGTTGGAACCCGGCCAGCGCGTCGTCGTGGACGGCCAATACCGGCTCCAACCCGGCTCCAAGGTGGAGGCGCCCGACGGCGGGAAGGACCCGAGCCGCCAGGCGGGCAAGCCGGAAGGAAGTCCGAGGCGGGAACGAGAAAAGTCCCGGCCACCGGGGTAACTGCCGGGTGAACGGCGCGGTCCCTCGCGCCGTCCACCGGCAATTTCCATGAACCTCTCCGAGCCCTTTATCCGGCGCCCCATCGCCACGTCGCTGCTGATGGCCGCCGTGCTCATCTTGGGCGCGCTCGGCTACAAGCTCCTGCCCATCTCGGCCCTGCCGGCGGTGGATTTCCCGACCATCCAGGTCACGGCCCAATACCCCGGCGCCAGCGCGGAGGTCATGGCCTCGGGCGTGACGACGCCGCTGGAGCGCCAGTTCGGGCAGATCTCGGGGCTGGAGACGATGAGCTCCAACTCGTCCGCCGGCACCAGCGTCATCACGCTCCAGTTCACCCTGGGACGCGACATTGACGTGGCCGCGCAGGATGTCCAGGCCGCCATCAACGCCGCCGGGGGCGTCCTGCCGCGGCTGCCGAACCCGCCGAAATACAACAAGGTCAACCCCGCCGACACGCCCATCCTGACGCTGGCCGTCACCTCAGACTCACTGCCGTTGGAGCAGGTCAACGATTTCGCTGACACGCTGTTGGCCCAGAAATTGAGCCAGGTGACGGGCGTCGGTCTCGTCACCGTCCAGGGCAACCAGAAGCCCGCCGTGCGCGTGCGCGTCAACCCCTCCGCGCTCGCCGGCCTCGGCCTGGGGCTGGAGGACGTCCGCACGACCATTACCCAGGCCAACGTCAACGCGCCGAAGGGAAGCTTCGACGGCCCGCGCCAGTCCTACACCATCGGCTCCAACGACCAGATCCTGAGCGCGGCGCAATACCGGCCCATCGTCGTGGCGTATCGCAGCGGCGCCCCCGTGCGGCTCGGGGAGATTGGGGAGGTGGTGGACGGCGTGGAAAACGAGCAGCTCGCCGCGTGGGTCGGCCGCGCCGCCGGGGAGCAGCCGGCCGTGCTGCTGGACATCCAGCGCCAGCCGGGCGCCAACATCATCGAAACCGTCGAGCGCGTCCGCGCCCTCCTGCCCAAGCTGACCGCGACCATCCCGCCGTCGGTCAAAGTCTCCGTCCTCGCCGACCGCACGGAGACGATCCGCGCGTCCGTGGCCGACGTGCAGTTCACGTTGCTGCTCACCATCGGGCTGGTAGTGATGGTGATCTTCATCTTCCTCCGCAAACTCTGGGCCACGGTCATCACGAGCGTGGCGTTGCCGTTGTCCATCATCGGCACGTTTGGCGTGATGCGGCTGGCCGGGTTCAGCCTGGATAATTTGTCGTTGATGGCGCTGACGATCTCCGCCGGGTTCGTCGTGGACGACGCCATCGTGATGATCGAAAACATCGTCCGTTACATCGAAGCGGGCGAGTCCCCGCTGGAGGCGGCGTTGAAGGGTTCCCGGCAGATTGGTTTCACGGTCATCTCGTTAAGCGTGTCGCTCATCGCGGTGTTCATCCCGCTGTTGTTCATGACGGGCATCGTGGGCCGGCTGTTCCGTGAATTCGCCGTGACGTTGAGCATCGCGGTGGTCGTTTCCGCCGTCGTGTCGCTGACGCTGACGCCGATGATGTGCGCGAAACTGCTCAGGGCGGAGTCCAAGGATGAGCGGAAGCAACACGGGCGTTTTTACCGTTGGACCGAAGGTTTCTTTGAACGGTTCCTCGCCGTTTACGAGGGCGGTTTGAAGTGGGTGCTGAAACACCAGGGATTCACGTTGCTGGTCGCCCTCGTCACCTTGCTGGCGACCGTCTGGCTTTACCTCATCATCCCGAAGGGACTGCTGCCCCAGCAGGATACCGGCGTGATCCTCGGTGTCACGGACGCGGCGCAGAGCATCTCGTTCAAGGCGATGCTCTCCCGTCAGCACGCCGTTTCCGACCTCGTGCGCCGGGACCCCGATGTCGCCAGCGTTTCGGCCTTCGTTGGTTCCGGCGTGGTCAACCCGACGGTCAACACTGGACGCCTTTACATCGTGCTCAAGCCACGGGAGGAGCGCCGCCACACGGCGGACCAGATCATCGCCCGCCTGCGCGACGCGACGCGCCACGTGGAGGGCGTGAGCCTGTTCATGCAGGCCGTGCAGGACTTGCAGATTGATACCCGGGTTTCCCGCACCCAATACCAATACGTCTTGCAGGATGCCGACGCCGCGGAACTCGGTCAATGGGCCCCGCGGCTGGTGGAAAAGCTCCGCGCGCTGCCCGGCCTCAGCGACGTCGCCAGCGACCAGCAAACGGCGGGCTTGCAGGTCGCCGTGGACGTGGACCGCGAGAAGGCCTCGCGCCTGAACATCCTGACGCAGGCCATTGATGACACCCTTTACGACGCCTTCGGCCAGCGGCAGGTCTCGGTCATTTACACGCAGGCCAACCAGTTTCGCGTCATCCTCGAAGTGGCGCCCAACTTCCGCGACACGCCGGACGTCTTGGATAAACTTTACGTCAAGTCGAGCACCGGCCAGCCCGTTCCCCTCGGCTCGTTCGCCACGATGCGGACGATGAACGCCCCCCTCTCGGTCCCGCACCTCGCCCAGTTTCCGGCCGTCACGCTGTCCTTCAACCTCGCGCCCGGCAGCAGCCTCTCCCACGCGCTGCCGGCCATCGCCAAGGCCCAACGCGACATCGGGCTGCCGGACACCATCGCCACGAGCTTCACGGGCGCCGTGGCGGAGTTCCGTTCGTCCCTGGCCAGCGAGCCCTACCTGATCCTGGCGGCCATCGTCGTCATTTACATCGTGCTCGGCGTTCTCTACGAGAGCTACATTCACCCCATCACGATCCTTTCGACGTTGCCCTCGGCCGGTGTCGGCGCGCTGCTGGCGTTGCAGCTCTTCGGCATTGATTTTTCGCTGGTCGCGCTCATCGGCATCATCCTGCTGATCGGCATCGTCAAGAAGAACGCCATCATGATGATTGACTTCGCGTTGGAGGCCGAACGCGAGCAGGGCCTGGCGCCCGAGGAGTCCATCTACCAGGCGTGTTTGCTACGCTTCCGGCCCATCATGATGACGACGGCCGCCGCGTTGTTGGGCGCGCTGCCGCTGGCCTTGGGAACGGGCACCGGCTCGGAGCTGCGCCGGCCGTTGGGCGTGGCCATCGTCGGGGGCCTCGTGCTTTCCCAATTTCTGACGCTCTACACCACACCGGTCATTTACTTGTATCTGGACCGGCTCGGACGTCGGTTTAAGGGCCCGATCCCGGATCATTCCCGGACGACGCCGGTGTCCACCGTGGAGACCCCAGACCTTGAACCTGTTTCATCACGCTAACAATCCAACCGCTGGAGGGAGGCAGGCCCTTGTCTCCCTAGATTCGTCTTCCACCGCTCACACCTTCCGAAGCGACGAACGAGAATCGAAGGGGTGAGTCTTGGAAAAGGCAATCTCAGGGGCGCAAGGGCCTGCGCCCCTCCAGCGCCGGTTTGATCTTATGAATGTTTCCGAGCCCTTTATCCGCCGGCCGGTGGCGACGACGCTGCTGGCCGTGGGCATTTTGCTGCTCGGCGCCGTGGCCTACGTCGCGCTCCCGGTTGCCCCGCTGCCGAAGGTGGATTTCCCGACGGTTTCCGTCTCCGCCAGCCTTCCCGGGGTGGACCCGCAGACTGCCGCCACGGCCCTCGCGGCCCCCCTGGAGCGGCGTCTGGCGCAGATCCCCGGGGTGGCGGAAATCACCTCCTCCGCTTCCCTCGGCGGCGCTTCCGTGACCGTCCAGTTCGACCTCGCCCGCGACATCAACGGGGCCGTCCGCGACGTGCAGGCCGGCATCAACGCCGCGGCCGGCGACCTGCCGCCGAACCTGCCCAACCCGCCGGGCTACCGGAAGTTCAACCCGGCCGACTCGCCCATCATGGTCCTGGCGTTGACCTCGGCAACCCTGCCGCTGTCGGACGTTTATGACTTCGCCGACCAGACCCTCGGCCCGCGGCTCTCCCAGGTGGACGGCGTCGCGCAGGTGGACATCAACGGCGGGGCCAAGTCGGCCGTGCGCGTGCAGGTCAACCCGGCCGCGCTGGCGAACATGAACCTGTCCATCGAGGACGTGCGCAACGTCCTCGCGGCGGCCAACGTGCTGTCTCCGAAGGGCAGCATTGACGGCGACCGCGAGAGTCTCGCCGTATCCACCAACGACCAGCTCCACGACGCCGCGCCCTACCGGGACCTGGTCGTGGCCACGCGCAACGGGGTTCCCATCCGGTTGCGGGACGTGGCCAACGTCGTTGACGCGCAGGAGAACGTCCGGCAGGCCGGCTGGTTCAACGGCGAGCGCGCCGTCCTCCTGTCCATCCGCAAACAACCCGACGCCAACGTCATCGCCACCGTGGACGGCATCCGCGCGCTCCTGCCCCAGATCGAGCGTTGGATGCCGCCGGGCATCCGCCTGAGCCTGCTCTCCGACCGGACAAAGACCATCCGGGCGTCCGTCGCGGACGTGCAGTTCACCCTGCTCCTGACGATGGCGCTCGTCGTCATGGTCATGTTCCTGTTCCTGCGCCGGCTCTGGCCGACGTTCATCGCGGGCGTGACGATGCCCCTGGCCCTGGCGGGCACGTTCGGCGTCATGTGGCTGCTGGACTACAGCGTCAACAACTTGTCGTTGATGGCCTTGACCGTCTCCACGGGGTTCGTCGTGGACGACGCCATCGTGGTCATCGAGAACATCGTGCGTTGCATGGACCACGGCGACCGGCCACTCGAGGCGGCGCTGAAGGGCGCGCGGCAGATCGGGTTCACGGTCGTGAGCATCAGCCTGTCGCTGGTCGCGGTGTTCATCCCCATCCTGTTCATGGGCGGGCTCATCGGCCGGCTGTTCCACGAGTTCGCCGTGACCCTGAGCGTGGCCATCCTGGTTTCCGGCGTCGTGTCGTTGACCCTGACGCCGATGATGTGCGCGCGGTTCCTCCGCCCCGAGGACCCGGACCGGCCGCGCGGCTGGTGGTATGAAACCTCCGAGCGCGGCTTCGAGGGGATGCTCCGGGTCTATGACCGCGCGCTGACCTGGGTGCTGCGCCATTCCTGGATCATGCTCGGCGTCACCGCCGCGACCATCGCGGGGACAATTTACCTCTACGGCGTCGTCCCCAAGGGGTTCTTCCCGCAACAGGACACGGGGCTGATGATCGGCGTCACCGAGGCCGCGCAGGACGTTTCCTTCGCCGCGATGGCCGAGAAGCAGCAGGCGCTCGCCCGGATCGTCGCGGCGGACCCGGCCGTGGCCGGCGTCGGCTCGTTCATGGGGGCGGGCGGGGGCGGGTCGAGCAACAACGGGCGGATGTTCATCACCCTCAAGCCCTGGGGACCCGAGCGGCGGGACCCGGTGGGAGCCGTCGTCGGCCGGCTGCGGGGGAAAACCGCGCGCGTCGAGGGCATCTCGCTCTTCCTCCAACCGGTGCAGGACATCCGGGTGGGCGGACGCATGGGAAAATCGCAGTTCATCTACTCCCTCGTGGACCCGGACCTCGAAGAGCTGAACACCTGGGCGCCCCGCCTCGTGGATCGGCTGACCCGCGCGCCCGAGATCCGCGACGCCACCAGCGACCAGCAGTTCCGCGCGCTCCAGCAAACCGTCGTCATCAACCGCGACGCCGCGGCCCGCCTGGGCATCCAGCCGGCGGAGGTGGACTCGACCCTCAACAGCGCCTTCGGCCAACGGCAGGTGTCGGTCATCTACACGCCGCAGAACCAGTATCGCGTCGTCTTGGAGGTGGACCCGCGCTTCCAGCTCGAACCCAGCTCCCTCGACCAGATCTACGTCAAGGCCGGCACGGGCCGGCTGGTGCCGTTGAGCGCCATCGCCCGGTTTGAAACGACGAACACCGCCCTTTCCGTCAACCACCAGGGCCAGTTCCCGGCGGTGACGATTTCCTTCAACCTCGCCCCCGGCGTCGCGCTCGGGCAGGCGACGGCCGTGATCGACCGGGCCGCGCGGGAGCTCGGGATGCCGGCCACCGTGCGGGTTTCCCCGGCGGGCAACGCGCAGGTGTTCGCGGATTCGCTCTCCTCCCAACCGCTGCTCATCGCCACCGCGCTCGTCGTCGTTTACCTCGTGCTCGGCATCCTTTACGAAAGCCTGATCCACCCGCTGACCATCATTTCCACGCTGCCCTCGGCCGGCCTGGGCGCGCTCCTGGCGATGCTCGTCACGGGCGACGAGCTTTCCGTCGTTTCCATCATCGGCATCATCCTGCTGATCGGAATCGTGAAAAAAAACGCCATCATGATGGTGGATTTTGCCCTGGAAGCCGAACGGGAGGAAGGACTTTCGCCGGAGGAGAGCATTCACCGCGCCTGCCTGGTGCGCTTCCGGCCGATCATGATGACGACAATGGCGGCACTATTCGGCGCGCTGCCGCTGGCGTCGGGCACGGGCGTGGGCAGCGAGCTGCGCCGGCCGCTGGGCATCGCCATCGTCGGCGGGCTGCTCGTCTCGCAAC
>CAXTFX010000213.1:0-7518 GCA_964243185.1 uncultured Chthoniobacterales bacterium | reverse complement strand
CGGGCGATCTCGTAGGCACCCGGCATGAACACGAGCGCGTCGCCCACCGTGTCCACCGCGGCCGCCGCCAGTTCGTCCGCCGCCGCTTTCCAGACCGGGGTGCGCTCGCCCAACGGCTTCTCCAGGTATTCCACCGACACGGGGAACGTCCGCCCCGCCGAACTCAGCGTGGCGCACGGGGCCAGGTAACGTTCCAGGCTCGCCGCCTCCAACGTGGCCGACATGACGACGAGCAGCAGGTCCGGGCGCGTCGTTTCCTGAATCTGCAACGCCCGCGCCAGCGTGATGTCGCCGTAGAGGTGGCGCTCGTGAAACTCGTCAAAAATGAGAGCGCCCACGCCTGGCAGGTCCGGCGAGCCGAGCATCTGGCGCAATAACACGCCCTCGGTGACGAACTCGATCCGGGTGTCCCGCGAGGAGACGTTGTCCAGCCGGATGCGGTAGCCGACCTCACCGCCGAGCGTCCCGCCGCGCTCGCTGGCCACCCGCGCGGCGAGCATCCGCGCCGCCAGCCGCCGGGGCTGGAGGACGATCACCCGGCCGCGCTCGCCCAACGCCCCGGCGTCCAGCAGCATCCCCGGCACGCGCGTGGACTTGCCCGAGCCCGTCGGCGCCTGGAGGATGAGCCGGGGGCGCTCGCGCAGGTGCGCGAGGACGGCCGGGGCGAGTTCGTCAACGGGCAGGGGCGCGAGGGCGCGGAGTGGCATCGGCGAAGCTGGCGCGGGGTGGGGTGGGGGACAAGGGCCGGGCCGCCCTCGTCGGGTGCGGTTTCTGCTCTGAACGCAAGGTCCCGAAGGTCGCGCGCAAAGTGAAAGAGCCCTTAACCCCCTGCCCAAGCCCCTTCTCCCGCCCGGGCGGCCGCCCCCAGGCGCCGCGGGGGCGGGGGCGGCGGTTGCAGGCGGGGTTCACGATCCTGGAAACGGCCGTGGCCTCGGCCCTGCTGGTCCTGTTCCTGACCTCCCTGTTCGCCTTGAATTCCACCGTGATGCGGATGCTGCGCTCGGCCAGCGAGACGGCCACGGCCAGCCAGGAGGCCCAGGCTCGCCTCGAGCAGGTGCGCCTGGCCAACTGGAACCAGATCACCAGGTCCACCTGGGTGCATGACACCCTCCTCACCCAGTTGAGAACGGACGCGGTCGTCTTCGACGACCTGCCCGGCATGAGCGAGCGCGTCGAGGGCTGGCGCACCGGGGGCGCGGCCGCGGCCTACGCCGTCACCCGCGACGCCACCGGGGCCGTCAACGCTACCACCAGCGCCGACCTTTCCGCCGAGGACCTCATCTACGTTCACGTCATCGTGAGCTGGACGAGCTGGGGCGGCCGGGCACGCTCCCGGGAGCTCGTCACGATCGTTTCCCGCTGGGGCATCAGCAAATGAACCCCCGCGCCCCCGTTCCCCGACCCCGCCGCGCGCGCCCCGGCTTCACCCTGGTGGAGCTGATGATGGCCCTGGCCATCGGCAGCGTCGTCATGGGCGCCGCGATCGGGTCCATCGTCTTCCTGCAAAAGAGCTACGCCGCCACCGAGCAATACGCCGTCAACCTCGCCGACCAGGCCCGGCTGATGGACTTCCTCACGCTCGACCTGCGCCGGGCCGTCGCTCCGCCCCCGGGCACCCCGGTGGACCCGGCCGACACGTTGACCCTCTTCGTGCCCGGCTACTACGCCGATCCCTCCCTCAACACCCCGAACAGCCCGCGCGTTTACCAGCAAACCCGCGCCTACTACAGCCCCACGGTCGCCACCTCCGCCCTCCCGCTGCCCGTCGCCGTCACCTACCGGCAGCGCCCCAGCTTCACCGACCCCCGGCTCGGCAAACTCCTCAACGTGATTACCCGCCAGGAGGGCACCCTCGTCGAGACCGCCGTGGCCGCGGGTATGGACGCCTTCCCGGAGATCAAGTTCTACGACGCGGCCGGCAGCTCCGTGGCGCTCTTCAAGAACGCCCTGAGCGCGCGCGTCAAGGTCGTCTTCCGCCCCCACTTCCAGACCCCCGCCACGCCGAGTTCCAACAGCTTCGTCCTCCACGGCCTGACCTTCCTCCGCAACAATGACACCCGCCAAGAATAACCCCCCCGCCCGCCCCGCCGCGGCTGGCAACGCGCTGCTCATCGTGCTGCTGACCATCGCCGTGCTCTCGCTCATCGCCGGCAACCTCATGTGGAGCGCCAGCGCCCGCTACCACGTCACCTACCAGAGCTCGAGCTGGCAGGAGTCCCTCGTCGCCGCCGAGGCCGGCGTGGACGTGGCCATGCTGGAGCTCCGCAACCACCTCGTCAACCACACCGCCGTCTTCGGGAGCGCCGGCTGGACCACGACCAACGGCACCGCCGTCTATGACGCCAGCCGCCCCAGCGTCCGCGCCCTCCTCGGCGGCGCCGTGGACCCCCTGCGCCTGCCCGCCTCCTTCGGCAACCGGGTCAACCCGGACCTCGCGGTCTTCCCGGACAACGGCCACGCCTACCCGCTGACGGCCATGCCCACCCGCGGCGGCGAGGGCAACACCACGCTCGCTTACCGCGTTTACGTGGACGTGCCCGACAGCGACGCCATCACCACCAAGACCGCCTCCACCGACACCACCAACCAGGCCCTTGCCCAGCCCGCCCCCGGCACCAACCCGGTGGACCCCAACCTCCAGTTCATCAGCCAGCCCGACGAGGGCGCCTCCGACGTGGACACCCACGGCCGGGCCATCAACCTGTCGCGCTGGTGGTGGCGCATCCGCGCCGTCGGCTACGCCGGCGTCAGCGGCCCCGCCCGGCCCAGCCCGGACGGCCGCGACGCCCGCCTGCGCCGCTTCTCCTTCTTCACCGACTGGCGCAACGGCGGCATCCCCTTCCTGCCCGGCCAGCCCGCCCTGCCCGTGCCCCCGCACCCCCAGGTCTCCCGCGTCGTCGAGGTCCTCGCCCAGCCGCGCACCCGCACCCACTTCGCCCTGATCGCCGACAAGCAGATTGACCTCATGGGCCAGACGGTGCTCATCGACTCCTACGACTCCACCAAGGGCGACTACGACGTCGGCATCCCCCGGCCCGCCGCCTCCGCCTCCAACGCCACCTACACCGCCCCGGGCAACGCCACCGGACCCAACGGCACGGCTAACCCCGACGCCGGCTTCAACGTCGGCTGGCTGGGCAACATCGCCACCAACGGCCTGCTCATCCACGCGGGCGGCGCCACGGTCCAGGGTAGCGCCATGACCAACAACGGCACCGTCACCGACGCCCAGCACGTCACCGGCGCGCAGGACCCGAATTTTTTCCAGGACCTCACCCCCATCAAAGCCCAGAACTGGACCGCCGACTACAACTACGGCACCGTCACCCTGGGCGGCACCTTACCCGTCACCGGCAGCGACCCGCGCGCCCCCACGCGCATCCACCTCAACGGCGTCAACTTGACCAAGGACACCTCCGTCACCCTCATCCCCGACCGCACCGACCAGCCGCGGTTCGTCAAGATCTACATCGAGGGCGACCTCATCACCACCGACACCAGCGCCATCCACCTTTCCCCCAACGTCAGCGCCATCGTTTACGTGACGGGTAAGGTCAGCCTCATCGGGACCGGCATCGACAACCAGTCCAAGCTGCCGACCCACCTCGTCATCAACGGCGTTCAGCCCGCCAACGGCGCGACGGGGGGGGACGCCCACTCCATCACCATCGCCCCCTTCAGCGGCAACGACAACGGCGACGAGAGCGACGACGGCAACGGCAAGAAGGGCGGCGGGGGCGGCAAGGGCGACAAAGCCAAGAACAAGGCCAACGGCGACTGCAACGGCATCATCTACGCCCCCCAGCACGACCTCTTCCTGGCGGGCAACGGCACCAAGGCCGGCGGCACGGCCAACGCCTACGACTTCGCCGGCGCCTTCGCCGCCAACAACATTACCGTCAGCGTCAACACCGCCATCCACTTCGACGAAAGCCTGCGCAACGCCGGCCAGCTCGGCGGCTACAAGCTCGTCTCCTGGTTCGAGGACACCACCTCCCACGTCGGGCCGTGAACGCCGCCGCGCCGGCGCCGGAACCACCCCGGCCCCTCCCGGAACGAAATCCTCACCGCGCCAGCACCCCCGCGATGGCCCGCCGCAGCTCCAGCAGCGTCACCGGCTTGCTCAGGATGAGGTCCACGTCTCCCCCCGGGGTGGGGGCGCCCAGCATGTCCCCGAAGCCCGACAGCAGGATCACCGGCGTGCTGGGCTTCGCCTCCTTGATCGCGGCGGCGAGGGCCTGACCGTTCATCCCCGGCATCGCCTGGTCGGTGAGCAGCAGGTCGAAGGGGGCCGCGTGAAACGCGGTCAGCGCCTCCGTGCCGTCCCCGGCGGTGACGACCTGGTGGCCGTCCCGTTCCAGGTGTTCCCGCAGGAGGCTACAGATGACGGGCTGGTCGTCCACCACGAGGATGCGCAGCGTGCGCGTGGCGTCCGGTCCGACCGGGACCTCGGCCTCCGGGGGTTCCGTCGCCCCCGCCGGGGCCGGGTCACGGTCCGGGGGGGCGGCCGGCAGGGAAATCTGGAAACAGGTCCCCTGACCGGGCTCGCTTTCGATCTCGATGGCCCCGCCGTGGCGCTGGATGATGCCATACACGGCCGACAGCCCTAGGCCGGTGCCCGCGTCGCCCTTGGTCGTGAAAAAGGGCTCCAGACAGCGGCGCCGGACCTCCTCGGTCATCCCCGTGCCCGTGTCGGACACCTCCAGGCGGATACCCTGGCCGCCCTCCTCCGCGAGGGCCCGCAGCGTGATCGTGCCGCCCTGGGGCTGAGCGTCCACGGCGTTGAAAATCAGATTGGTCAGCATCTCCCGCAGCTCCGCCGGGTCCCCCTCCAGCGGGGGCAGGTCGCCGACCTCCCGGCAGACCTCGATGCTCCGGCCGCGGGCGCGCGCCTCGTCCAGCCAGCGCGGGGCCGTCAGGGAGATGGCCTGGTCAATGAGGTGGCAGAGCTGGACGGGCACGCGCACCTCGGCGCCATCGTCCGGCCGGTAGAACGCCCGCAGCCGGGTGACGACGCTGGCGGCGTCCCGCGAGGCCAGCATGATGGTGCGGACGTATTTGGAGTCCTGCCGTTCCGGCGCCGGCTCGGCGTCCCCCGGCCGGACCCGCTGGGTGGAGGCCAGCAGCAGCTCGGAGTAGCCGTGGATGAGCGTCAGGGCGTTGTTGAAATCGTGCGCCACCCCGGCGGCCATCGTGCCCAGGGCGTTGAGCCGCTCGTGCTTGATGGCGCCCTGCTGCGCCTCCTTGAGCTGGGTGAGGGTCATCTCCAACTGCGCCGTGCGCTCGCGCACCAGCCCCTCCAGGCGCCCGTTCTGGTCCTGGAGTTCGCGTTGGAGGAAGCGGTTTTCCAGCAGGTTCTTGATGCGGAGGATGACCTCCGGCTGGTCAATGGGCTTGACCAGGAAGTCCCGCGCCCCGGCCGTGAGCGCGCGGTGCTTGGTCTTGGGGTTGATGTCCGCCGTCAGCGCCAGCACCGGCACCGCGGCGGTTTCCGCTTCGCCCGTGACCTGTTTGAAGGCGTCCAGCAGGGCGAACCCGTCCGGCGGCGGCATGTGCAGGTCGAGCAGCACCAGGTCCGGGCGGAACTCCCGGAACAAGGCCGACGCGCGGGCGGAATCCGTCGTGGAAACGATCTGCGTCGGCGGGCAGCCGATCAGGTCGAGGATGCGCTCGAGCAGGCGCACGTTGGCCGCCTCATCGTCCACGATGAGAATTTTCGCCTTGGCGAGCGTGGTGCGTAAGAGCATGGGAGCCGGGAAGAATACCGCGCAAGGGCTCTAGCAGAGAACGCGCCAGAAGCGAGCTCTGGCGGTGTGGGGGAGGCAGGAGGCAGGATACAGGGTGCAGGGTGCAGGATGGCGGAGCTTCGGGAATGGCGCCGTCCCGCAGGTCTGGACATCCTGCACCTTGCATCCGGCATCTTGTGTCATGACCCCGACCCCGACCCCCTTCCAGCGCCTCGCGTTTGCCCTCCGCGCCCGGCTCGCCGGCCTGGGTTCCCGCCTCCGGCTGGCGGGCTGGCGCGCGCAGGGCCTGCGGGCCGGACCGGGCACGCGGGTGGGAAGGATCGGGGTGACGTGGCCGCACCAGGTCGCCCTCGGCCGCAACTGCTTGCTGGAAGACGGGGTGACGTTCAAATACCACGGCCCCGCGGATGCGCCCGCGCCGGCGGTGCGGCTGGGTGACGGGGTGTTCGTGGGCCGCGGCTGCGAGTTCAACCTGCTCGTCGGCGCGGAGATCGGACCGCAAGCGATGCTCGCGGCCGGCTGTCGGCTGGTGGACCACGACCACGGCATGGTCCGGGGAGACGTGCCCATCGCCCGGCAGCCCGCGCGCGGGGAGCGCATCCACGTCGGCGCAGGCGCGTGGCTCGGCGCCAACGTCGTGGTGCTCAAGGGCGGGCGCATCGGGGAGGGCGCCGTGGTCGCCGCCGGCGCCGTGGTCACGCGGCCCGTGCCGGCGGGGGAAATCTGGGGCGGCGTGCCCGCGCGGCGCCTCGGCGTCCGGCCAGCGGCGGCGACGCAAGGTTGACGGACGACGGCCGCGTCCTACGGTCGCGGGCAGATGCCGCCGCCCCCGCCACGCTCGCCGGGCTCCCCCCGCCCCCCGCGCTCGGCGTGGGTTTTCCTCCTCCTCGCGCTCGCGGCGGCCGTGGTCTTCCCGGTGGTCGCCGCCGCGGACGGTGCCGACCCGCCCCAGGTCGTTTTCGAGGGTAATTCCCTGACCGCGGGCGTGGCGGGCATGGCGCCGGCCGACACTTATCCCGCCCAGTGCGCGCGGCTCCTCGGGCCGGGCTGGCGGACGGAGAACGCCGCGGTGGGCGGCCAGTCCACCTTCGAGATGCTCCGGCGCGCCCCCGCGGAGATTGACGCGCGCTACCGCCGGCCCGGGCCGGGCCACCGGGACGTGCTGGTGGTCTGGGAAGGCTCCAACGACTTCGCGCAGAACTCCGCCACCGTGGACGCGGCGTTCACCCGGCTGTCCGACTACGCCCGCGCCCGGCGGGCCGCGGGCTGGCGCGTGGTGATCGTCACGGTGCTGCCGCGCCTGGCCGGGCCGACCTTTGAACACGACCGCCTGGCCCTCAACGCCCGGCTCCGGGAGGGCTGGCGCGCCTGGGCCGACGCCCTCGCCGACGTGGCCGCCGACCCCGAGATCGGGGCCGCGGAGAGCGCCCGCGACCGGCGGTATTACCTGGATGGCACCCACCTGACCGCCGCCGGCAACGCCCGGGTGGCCAAAGTGGTGCGCGACGCCGTCGCCGCCGGCCCGGAGGCGGTGCGGGCTGGGCCGGGAACGTTTCCGGGTTTGGCGGATCGGCGCTTTTCTGCTTTGCAGCCCGCGCTTTTCCCTTAATCTGGCTCCCGACCCCGGCTTCTGGTGCCGGGTCCCGCGCGTCCACCGCTCCTCGCTTGAATACCCTCGCCGCGCCGCCCGCCGCCCCCCCCGCCTCGCGCGCGGGTCGGCCGACGCCCGCGCCGGCCGCCCGGGTCGCGCTCCTGGCCGCCTTCCGCGAGG
>CAXTFX010000212.1:0-7520 GCA_964243185.1 uncultured Chthoniobacterales bacterium | reverse complement strand
TCGTCGCCGCGTCCGGGTCCGCGGGCAGGGCGCGCAGGAGCCCGAGCAGGGCGTCGCGCCCGCCGGGCAGCTCCTCGGCCACCAGGCGCAGCAGGCCGTAGGCGTAGGCGCGATAGAGCCGGCGGGAGGGGGAATCGAGCCCGGCGGGGTCCCGCGCGAGGAAGTCGCACAGCGGCAGCGCCGCGCGCGGGGCGCCGAGGAGCGCGGTCAGGTTGTCCGCCAACGCCCCGGAGTCGTCCGCGCGCGTGTCGAGGTAGGTTGCCACGCCCTCGGCCAGCCACGCCGGGGGCAGGAGGTAGGCGCGGCCCGCGGGCAGGTTCGGGGCGTCGCGGTAGGCGATCTCCAGGAGCAGCGCGCGGGCGAGTTCCGCCCGCGGGGCGACGTTGCGGCCGGCGTCGCCGAGGAGGAGTTCCAGTTGGATTTTCAGGCCCAGGCCCGTTTGGGCCAGGGTTAACCGGCTGGGCGGCAGCGCGCCGGGGAGACCGGGCGGCGGGCGGCGCAGGTCCACGACGATGGGGAACTTCCAAGGCTCCGTCGCCTCCGGGCCGAGGAGCCGGCGCACCCCGTCGCGGACCTCCTCCCCGAGCAGGCCAACAGCCGCGCGCAGGGCGTCGCTCTCGGCGAAGACGACGAACTGCTTGGACGTGCTCAGGCTGCGCCGGGGCTGCACGCGCGGGACCGGGGACGAGTGCACGTCCACCAGCGCGGGCGGCGGCGTGGCGGGCGGCGGGCCATCATCGTTCCCCGCCCTGTCCGCGTCCTGCGGCCGGGCGACGGTCGGCGGGAGGAGAAGGGAACCGACGAATACCGCCAGCGCGAGGGTCCATCGCCACGGCCGGGTTCTCATCGCCAGTCCGCGGGTCAGCCCCCGCTGTTGGGGCGGGTGACGAGCTCGACCTGTTCCTTGCGGCAGGTCGCGCCGCCGAGGCGGCCGAGCAGGTTGAGGTCGCTCTTCTGCTTCTCGAAGAGCGTGCCGTAAGCCCACGGCGCGAGGTAGCGCATGGCCGGGGCCGGCACCGGCATCCGCCCCACCGCCCCCGCGCCGGGCTCCGCGACCAGGCGGCCATCCGGCCGCGCGAGCGGGCGGTAGCTACAGGTGACGAAGATGGGCAGGCCGAACAGCGACTGGTGCTGCGTGACCCGGCAGACGTTGCCATCGAGAAACCGCGCATACACGCGCTCGAAACTCGGCGCATAGGCGCTGGCCCCGGTGTTGACGCGCCGCGGGCGCACATTGGCGGCGAGGTAGGCGTTCACGGCCGCCTCCGGGAAGACCAGGCGCCGCGGCGGGCCGGAGGAGGCCACGGCATCCTCCAGTTGCGCGGAGAGCAGCGGGGCGTTTTCCACCTCCTCCGCCGCCGGCGGGGCGGCGTCGCGCGGGGGCACGCAGGCCAGCGCCACGACGGCGAACGCGGCCCCCAGCAGCACGCTGGTGAAGAAGCGGCGCAGCAAGATTTTCACCCCGGCCCGCGGCGGGTTCGCCATGCGCCGCAACCGGCGGCGCACATCCTCGGGGTTCTCCTTCTGGGTGATGGCCTCCGGGGGCAGGAGGCTGCGGTCCAGCTTGGCGCCGCACTGGTGGCAGTAAACGCGCTCGGGCTCGTTCTCAAAGCTGCACTCCTTGCAAACCAGGGTGGGCGTGGCGGCGGGGGTGGAGGGGGGTGTAGCCATGGAGCGAGATGCTGGATGCTGGGTTCTGGATGCTGGATGGCAGAGTTTCGGGAGCGGCTCCGTCACGCGGGTAGGAACATCCAGCATCCAGCAGGTTTCATGTCGCGGCCGGGGAGGAACCGGAGGAACCGCCGCCGGAAGGGGAGGTTTTTCCGCTCCCGCCGTCCGTTTTAGCCGGGGCTGCCGCAGGCGCGGCGGAGGGTTTCGCGTCGCTGCCGCCTCCGCTACCCCCCTCGCTCTTGGCGGGTGTGGCGGGGGCGTCCTTTTTGGCGGCTTCCTTGTAGCCCTCGCTACGGTAGTCGGTGATGTAGAAGCCGCTGCCCTTGAAGATTAACCCCGCCCCCGTGCCCAGCAGGCGCGTGACCTCGCCGTGGCCCCAGCCCTCCGCGTTCTTGCACAGGGCCTCCGGGCAGGTCGCGAAGCGCTCGGCCTTCATGCTCTGGACGGCCTCGAAAACCTGGTGGCACTTCTGGCAGCGATAATCGTAGGTCGGCATGGGCGAGAAAGGCCGGAAGGTTAGCCCAGCGGCCCCGCCCCGGCAATCCCCGGGACGCTTGCTAGGTTGAATCGTGGCCCGGACCGTGCTCTTAAGTAATCGTTCCCCCTGGCACGCTCACCCGCCACACGCCACCACCCTGATCCATCCCGCCTGCCCTGCCATGATGACGTCGCGCCGCGCCGCCACCGCCCTTCTCGCCCTCCTGCCGCTCCTCGCCCTCACCGGCTGCGGGGACGAGGACGCCCGCTTCTCCGACCGCCAGCGCGCTTACCTCTACGGTAACCGCAGCAACTTCGGCGGCGGCTCCAACGACGCCCAGCGCAGAGCTGCCGACAGCGTCTCCTACTGGGACGGCGACGCCGTGACCGGTCCCCCCGCCATCGAAATCCGCATCCCCGAGCAGCGCGCCTACTTCTACAAGGGCGACGTGCTCGTCGGCATCTCCGAGGTTTCCACCGGCCGCGAAGGGCACGACACGCCCCGGGGCACCTACAAGATCATCCAGAAGGACCCCGACCACCGCTCCAGCCAATACGGCGACTACGTGGACGCGAACAACCCGACCGTCATCGTGAAGTCCAACGTGGAGAACGGCAAGGACCCCAAGCCGCCCGGCTCCGTCTTTCTCGGCGCCCCCATGCCGCACTTCATGCGTATCACCGGCGGCGTCGGGATGCACGCCGGCTACCTCCCCGGCGTGCCCGCGTCCCACGGCTGCATCCGGATGCCCGCCTTCATGGCGACGAACTTCTTCGACAACGCCCCGACGGGCACCCCTGTGACCGTCTCCAACTGATCCGGTCCGGGCGCTCCGTGGGGGCGCCCCCGTCACCGCGATGCTCCCCCTCGAAATCCCGCTCGCCGAGGCCGCCCGCCTGCTCGCCCCCGGCGCGGCGGACACCACCGGGCTGCACGTCGTGGACTGCCGCGACCCGGAGGAGTTCGCGTTTAACCGGCTGCCCGGCGCGGAGCTGATCCCGCTCTCCATCCTGGCGCCCGAGGCGCCCCGCCGGCTGCCGGACAAAGACGCGCCCATCCTCGTTTACTGTCACCACGGGATGCGCTCCCAGCGCGCCGCCGTCATGCTCCGGCAGTTGGGCTACGAGAAGGCCCAGAGCATGGTCGGGGGCATTGACGCCTGGAGCCGCGAGGTGGATTCGACCGTGCCGCGTTACTAAACGGCCGCCGGGCCGGGCCGGGGCGAAGCTCCTCCGTGCCCACGCAAACCGCCGTCCTCGACCCGAAGGTCGCCGCCCCCCCGGCCCACCCCCTCAAACGCTGGCTGCTGGCCGGCGCCGAGGTCAAAGGCACCGAGGGTGCCCACGCCAAGCAGGAGCACCCCCAACACGAGCAGACTTGGTGGCGCGTGATGTGCCTGACCGGCGTGGACTACTTCTCCACCCTCGGCTACCAGCCCGGCATCGCGGCCCTGGCGGCGGGCGCGTTGTCCCCCGTGGCCACGCTGGTGCTCGTCCTGTTAACCCTCTTCGGCGCCCTGCCCATCTACCGGCGCGTCGCCCGCGAGAGCCCCCACGGCGAAGGCTCCATCGCCATGCTCGAGCACCTGCTCCCCTGGTGGAAGGGCAAGCTCTTCGTCCTCGCCCTGCTCGGGTTCGCCGCGACGGACTTCATCATCACCGTCACCCTGTCGGCCGCGGACGCCAGCGCGCACCTCATCGAGAACCCGTTCGCTCCGCACTGGTTGCACGGCCAGCAGATCGCCGTCACCCTGGTCCTCGTCGGCGGGCTCGGCGCCGTGTTCCTGAAGGGGTTCAAGGAGGCCATCGGCATCGCCGTCGTCCTGGTCGTCGCCTACCTGGCGCTCAACGTAGTCGTCATCGGCGCCGGCCTGGCGCGCATCGCCGCTCACCCGCACGTCTTCGCGGACTGGAAAACGGCCCTGTTCGCCGCCCACTCCAGCCCCCTGGCGATGGTCGGCGTCGCCCTGCTGCTGTTCCCCAAGCTCGCCCTCGGCCTGTCCGGCTTTGAGACCGGCGTGGCGATGATGCCCCTCGTGAAAGGCGACCCGACCGACGCCGACCAGCCACGGCCGGAGGCGAAGATCCGCCACACGCACCGGCTCCTGTTCAGCGCCGCCGTCATCATGAGCGTGTTCCTGCTCACCTCCTCCCTGGTGACGACGCTGCTCATTGACCCGGCCGACTTCCGCGCCGCCGGGGCCAACGGCGAACCCGCCGGCCCCGCCAACGGCCGCGCCCTGGCCTTCCTCGCCCACCGCTTCTTCGGGGACGCCTTCGGCACCGCCTACGACGCCGTCACCATTGCCATCCTCTGGTTCGCCGGCGCCTCCGCGATGGCGGGGCTGCTCAACATCGTTCCCCGCTACCTGCCCCGCTACGGCATGGCCCCCGAGTGGACCCGCGCCGCCCGGCCGCTGGTGCTCGTCTATACCGCCGTGGCCTTCCTGGTGACGATCCTGTTCCGCGCCAGCGTGGACGCGCAGGGCGGCGCCTACGCCACGGGCGTGCTCGTGCTGATGACCTCCGCCGCCGTTGCCGTCACCCTCGCCGCCCGCAAAGAGCGGACGCG
Organism: uncultured Chthoniobacterales bacterium; assembly: GCA_964243185.1. Lineage (GTDB taxonomy): Bacteria > Verrucomicrobiota > Verrucomicrobiia > Chthoniobacterales > SZAS-18 > CAXTFX01. The sequence goes on along the minus strand of CAXTFX010000212.1, from coordinate 2,800 downwards.
GGGAGCGACCTGGGCCTTCGCGCTCGTCGCCCTCGTCTTCGCCTACACCACCGTCGTCAACGTCATCGAGCGACCTGACGGGGTGAAGATCGCCGCGTGCTTCATCGCCGCCATCATCCTGGTTTCCCTACTCTCGCGGGTTTGGCGGACCACGGAACTCCGTGTCGGCACCATCACTCTGGACGACAAGGCCACCCGGTTCCTGGACGACATGGCCGCGGCGGGCGACGGCGAGCTGCGCCTGTTGGCCAACCACCCCGACCGCTGCGACGAGGCGGAATACACCCACAAGGAGAAGGAGTTGCGCGAGGACAACCTGCTCCTCGGCGACAAGTCCATCGTCTTCCTGGAGATCTACGTGCGCGACGCCTCCGAGTTCTCCGCCGACCTGCACGTCTGCGGCGTGGAGGTCGGCCGCCACCGCATCCTGCGCGCCGAGAGCGCCGCCGTGCCCAACGGCATCGCCGCCCTCCTGCTTTGGCTGCGCGACGAAAAGGGCAAGGTCCCCCATGCGTTCTTCAACTGGAGCGAGGGCAACCCGTTCCTCTACCTCATCCGCTACCTGCTCTCCGGCCAGGGCGACGTGGCCCCCGTCACCCGCGAGATCCTCCGCCAAGCCGAGCCGGACCCGGAGAAACGACCCGCCATCCACGCGGGGGTGTGAGGGGCGAATTGTCAACGCGGCCCCAAACTGGCAACCTCTGCTTTCGCCATGAGCATCGCCCCGGCACTTCCGAAGGCCCCGCCGCCTGACCTGGCCATCCGCCGCTGGACCGTCCAGGAATACGACCGGATGGGCGAACTCGGCTTCCTCACCCCCGAGGACCGCGTGGAGCTGCTGGACGGGGTGATCGTTAACAAGGAAGTGAACTATCCCCCTCACGCCGGCACGGTGGCGCAACTCACCGAGTTTTTCATTCAATGTGGAAGAGGTCGTTGGACCGCCCGTTGCCAGTTACCCGTTCGCCTGCCCCGACAGCGTTCCGAGCCGGAGCCAGACTTGGTGCTTGCTCGCCCCCCTGCCGCCATCCACCGCCAGCGCCACCCCGGCGCGGCGGACGTTTTCCTGCTGGTCGAGGTCGCCAACACCTCCATGCGGATTGACCGCGAGCACAAGCTGGCCCTCTACGCCCGGGCCAAGATCCCGGAATACTGGATCGTCGTGGTCCCCGAACGGATCATCGAAATCTACCGCGACCCCGCCTCCGGCCGTTATCGCGACATCCAGACAGCACGGCCGGGGGATGCCTGCGCCCCCGCGGCCTTTCCCGACGCCGCGCTGCCCGTCGGCGAACTCTTCGGCTAACGGTCGTCGGCAACCTGCGGGTGGACCCGCGCCGCGACCTTCAGCCGCAGGGCGTTGAGCGCGATGAAGCCCGTCGCGTCCCCCTGGTTATACGCCTGCGTCGGGTCAGCCTCCATCGTGGCGATGTGCGGGTTATACAGCGATACCGGCGAGCGCCGGCCCGCCGCGATGACGTTGCCCTTGTAGAGCTTCACACGCACCTCGCCCGTGACGTTCCGCTGCGACTCCGTCACCAGCGCCTGCAACGCCTCGCGCTCCGGCGCGAACCAGAAGCCGTTGTAAACGAGCGTCGCATACTTCGGGATCAACCCGTCCCGAATGTGCATCACCTCCCGGTCCATCGTCAGAGACTCCATCTGCCGGTGCGCGAAGTGCAGGATGGCCCCGCCGGGCGTCTCGTAAACCCCGCGCGACTTCATGCCCACGAAACGGTTCTCCACCATGTCCACCCGCCCGACCCCGTGCCGCCCGCCGAGCCGGTTGAGCACCAGCATGACCCCGAGCGGGTCCAGCCGGAAATACCCGTCGCCGTCCGTCGCCGCGTGCCCGGCGCTGACCGCCTCGATGCCCGCGCGCACGTCGTCGGCGTTGTCCACCCTCAGCCCGACGCAGTTCCCCCGCTCGAAGCGCAGTTGAACGTATTCCGCCCGGTCCGGTGCCTCCTCCGGGGCGACGGAAAGCTTATACATGTCGCGGGATTCCGGCGCGGAGGCGTCCAGCCACGGGTCCTCCAAGATGCCGCTCTCGAACGAGATGTGCAGGAGGTTGCGGTCCATCGAATACGGTTTTTTCGCCGAGGCCGCGACCGGGATGTCGTGTTCCTGCGCGTAGGCGATCATCTCCGCCCGCCCGGGGAACTGTTTCCGGAACCGCTCCTGCCGCCACGGCGCGATGACCTTCAGCTCCGGCGCCAGCGCGGCGGCGGCCAGCTCGAAACGCACCTGGTCGTTGCCCTTGCCCGTGGCCCCGTGGGCGACGGCCGCCGCCCCGGTCTCCCGCGCCCGCTCGACCATGCGCTGGGCGATCAACGGCCGGGCGATGGACGTGCCGAGGAAGTATTGCCCCTCGTAAATTGCCCCCGCCTGGACCATCGGGAAGATGAAATCCCGCGCGAACTCCCGGCGCAGGTCGTCCACGAAGCACTGGTTGGCGCCGGTGCGTAGGGCCTTGGCTTCGAGGCCGTCGAGTTCCTCCTCCTGCCCGATGTCCGCGCAGAAGGCGACGATCTCCGCCCCGTAGGTTTCCTTGAGCCAGGTGAGGAGGACGGAGGTATCCAACCCCCCGGAGTAAGCGACGACGATCTTCATGGGTGAGCGAGCGGTGCGGGGAAATTCGCGCCCCGGCGGGGCGTTGCGCGGGGTGCTCGGGAAAAGTTTCCGCTTGCAGGCCGACGGTCGGATGTTAACGTGACCTCCTTCAATCGCGGGGTGGAGCAGCCCGGTAGCTCGTCAGGCTCATAACCTGAAGGTCGTAGGTTCAAATCCTACCCCCGCA
>CAXTFX010000211.1:0-7529 GCA_964243185.1 uncultured Chthoniobacterales bacterium | reverse complement strand
GTCAATGCCCTCGCCCGTGTGGCCCATGCGCGCGAGGACGGCACCGCGCAGGACTGGCTGCCCCTCGGTGACGGCGATCTCGCTCAGGTGCGCGTAGAGCGAGTAATACGGGCAGCCGTCCCAGCGGTGCTCGACGACGACGTATTTCCCGTAGTTGCTGCCCCCGGCCAGCGGGGAAACGTGGACCACCCGGCCGGGGGCCACGCTCAACACGTCGTCCAGCGGCTCCTCGTGCGCGTCCCGCCGCAGGGGCTTGATGTCCACGCCCTCGTGAAACCGGGTGAAGAGGATTCCCGCGGGCGAGTCCACGGGATCGCGGACAAAGCCGTATTGCCCGCCTTCCCACGGGTAACTGGTTTCCTCGTGGTAGTGGCGCTCGACGTATTGGTAAAAGGCCGCCGGCTCCCCGCGCAGGAGCGCGTCGTTCGCCGTCGGCAGGACGAGGTCGAGCCGGTCCGAGGCCTGGGCAAAGTGGGAAGTGGGAAGTGCGAAGTGGGAAGTGAGGAGCGCCAACAGGACGCAGGCCCGGCGGCCGGATCGCGGTGTTTTCATCTTTCGCTCACTTCCCACTTCCCACTTCCCACTTCCCACTTCCTACTTCGCCCGCGCCGGCTTGCTCCCCGGCGGCTGGCCGACGTGGGGAAACACCCCCTCGAGGTTGCGGATCTCCTGTTCCGTGAAGCCGTAGGGGACCACGATCAACCCGTCGGACACCATCCGGTCCACCGTCAGGGGCAAGAGCACGCGGCTGTTGACCATGACCACGATGGCCCCGCCGCGGTGGGCGAGGGTGAGATTCTGGAGGGTGAGCCGGCCGTGGTCCGTGAGTTGGAACTCCGCCCCGTAGGAGCCGCCCCCGCGGGCGGGAAACGGGAAGACGGCCACGATGTCGCGCTCGGCGATGCTCGGGATGCGCTCGACGACCATCTTCCGCGGCGGATCGCCGCCGAGGTTCACCGGCATCGCGAAGGTGGACGTGTCGTTCTCGTTGGCCTGCGCGTGGAAGCGCACGGCCAGCGGGGCTTCCCGCCGGGAGGTCCCGCCCAGGGCCAGGAGCCCCAGGCCGACGGCGACCAGCGCCGCCCCCCGGCCGCCGCCGCGGGGGGCGGGTGGGCGCGACGGCGGGGCGGGGGAGCGGGAGGGGCGGGCAGCCGGCGGCATGGCGCTTTCCTTAACCACGACGGACCCCGCTGGCAACTTGACCCTTGCCGCGCGGCGGGTCCTCGCGGTAAGGAACCCCTCCGCCCGTCCATGCACCCGACTTCCCGCTGCCTCCCCCCCGCCCGCGCCGTCATCCTGTTCGCCGCCCTGCTCCCGCTGCTCGCCACCGGCTGCGGCCTCCTGCACTTGGGTCGCAACCGCCCCGCCCCCAGCGCGGAGCTGCCCAGCGGCAGCCCCGGGAGCATCGGCAAAAAGGCCAACGCCCAGGGGCTCGTCGCCGAGATGCGTTTCACCCCCGATCCCGCCAAGCTCGGCGAGACCCGCCAGCTCGACGTGACCCTGGTCGTGCGCAACGTTTCCAAACGCCGGCTGGCCAGCCTGAAGTTCGCCACCTCCCAGCGCATCGAGATCCTCCTGCGCGACCCGGCCACCGGCAAGGTGCTCTCCCAGTGGAGCCAGGACCGGACGTTCGACCCCAACGGCGGCTACCTGCTCATCAACCCCGGCGAGCGGCTGGAGTTCAACCAATCCATCACCACCCGCGAGCTCAAGGCCGGCAACACCTACAACCTGGAAGCTTACCTGATCGGCTACGACCGGGAGCTGCGCGCCATGCGGGTCGTGATCCCGCAGCCATAGCCTTCCGGCGGCGACAACATTCCCACCCCCGAACACCGGTAGGACTTTGGTTGATGATTGATCGTCATTTGGATAAATGAACCTGAGGGATTTATGAAACTCGGCCGAAGGTTTTTCTCCCTCGTCCTTCCTTTTTTAGGAATAGCTGGCTGGTCGTTGGCTGCCTGGTTTTCGTTGCACGACTTCACGGTAGCAGGGTTGGACGATTGGGCCTATTTTGCCCCAGCAGTAGCAACTGGACACCCCTTCGCCCTTACCGCGCCGCTCAACGGTAACTTCCTTGGTGCCGATCACACTTGGGGTCTGCACTGGCCAGGCGCGCCCTTGATCTATAGCATCTTGTTTTCGCTCTTTGCCTGGGTGCCACTGCCGATCTTCCGGGTGGCGTTGTTCATCGTGATCTGGCTAGCACTCGCCGGACTCACGTTCCGCCTTGTTAAGGTTTATCTGGGGAGTTCGGCTTTGGCGGGGGGGGTGCAGCATTGATCCTTGCTGACCGTTACCTCTCTGGGATTGCCGCCATCGCTAGACCCGAACTTCTTTCGAGCGTGGTGTTCGCAGCTTGGTTGCTATGTTTGACGCGACTTGAAACTGAAGAGAAAATCTCGTCCCGTTCTACGGGCTTCTATTTGACCGGAGCTGGGGCGGGCGCGTTCCTTTTGGCCTGGCTTCCCCCTCTACCGTTTGCAATGGGATTTGGGTTTGCCTTGGTTGGCATGTGGAAAGCTTGGCGTGGTTCATTGCGTTGGTATATCCTGCCTGCCGGGTGGATTCTTGGGGTGGCATCGCTGATATTTTGGTTCATCCTTCAACCCGATGCGTGGAGGCAGTTTCAAATCAATGCGGCGGCTAACAAGCAAGCATTCGCTTGGGGCGGCACCTACATCAAACACCTCTATCATTATGCGCCTTTGTATGGAGTGCTGCCCCTCCATCTCGCGGCGGCTGCGATGGTGATGCGAGTCTGGCGCGGACGGGCATCTCAGCACAGCGTAAACAACGTCGTTTATCGGAGGGTGTGGTTTTGGCCAGCGTTCAGTTGTGTGCTCGGGTTCGCCGTCAGCCAGATTTTCCCGAATCCTCTTTACTTCGCGATTCTATTACCTGTGGTGGTGCTTTTGGCGGCCGGATTCATCCAAGACCTTCTCTCGCGATTGGCACCGGCAAACTGCCCCGTTGCCGCCGGGTTCCTTTTAGCAATTAGCTTCTACCAGGGTGCGCACTGGATCACACGCGGGTGGAAATTCTTTGTGGCTGGCCGTCCGAATCTACGAAACGAGATCAGCCTCATCTTCGACTCTTTACCGCCGGCTAATCTTGTGCTCATCCCTGATATTTTGTGGGAAGATGCTCTTGCCAAACCTGTGCAAAGGTTTCTTTTATATACTCTGCCGTATGGTACCTCAGAAGCTCATGTCGCCTATGAGCATTATGCCTTTGGTCAAGTTCGTCCCGGTGATCTGCTGCTTACGAACCATTTTCAATCTACCCCGCTCCACACTTCGCTTGATCCAAAAGCACGGGAGGAGTTGGACCACTTCCAGCACCTACTTCCTGGAAGGGTAAGTTGGGGTTATGACCTTCACTTATATCGCCGCCGGCAGGTTGTTGTCACAATCCAGCCAGGACTCTGAACACCTCGATGGTGGAATCTTATGGATAAAGCCAGCTAGCAAGGGAGATTCTGATTGATGAGCCTCCGCGCCGATTACCACACTCACCCCCAGGGCCACCGGGTCCAGCCTTACACGCGGGACCTCCTCCAGCCTTGGGCGGACTCCGCGCGCGCCAAGGGGCTGCGCGAGATCGCGTTCACGGACCACGACCGTTACCACGCCGGGGTGGACTTTGACACCCTGGACCGGTTGCGCGAGGCGAACCCCGACCTGACGTTCCGCGCCGGCATCGAGCTGGACAATGACCCGACGACCGGCGCCGCGGGGCGGGCGTGGGTGGAGCGGCACTGGGACCGGCTGGATTTTGTCCTCGGCTCCGTGCACTACCTCGACCAACCCGGGCAGATGTTTGACAGTGTCCCGGAGGGAGCCGGGCAGTTCGCCGGCCGCGCGGTGGATGAGGTTTACCGCGACTACTTCCGGCGGGTGCGGGAGATCGCCGCCAGCGGGCTGGTGGACGGGCTGGCGCACCTGGACCTGGTGAAAATTCACGGCCACCGGCCGACCGCGCCGCTGGCGGAGCTCGCCGGGGAAACCCTCGACCTGATCGCTGCCCGCGGGTTGTCCATCGAAGTGTCCACCGCCGGCTGGCGCAAACCGGTCGGGGAGGCCTATCCCTCGGCCGAACTCCTCCGCCTGGCCCGGGTGCGCGGGATCCCGCTGACCGTGGCCAGCGACGCTCATTCCCACGTGCAACTGGGGGAAAACTACGCCCGTCTAGCCGCTTTCCTGGCCGGGGCCGGCGTGCGGGAGGTAGCCGTTTACGCGGCGCACCGGCGCTCGGCGGTGACGCTCGCGGAGGTCAGGGACGAGCCGGAGGCCGAATGACAGAAGCGGGAGCGCCCCGGACGGCCCGGGGCGCCCGCCGCCCCCCGCTCCCGACCCCCCTCGTCCTGCCCGGTCATGTCCACCCACCCGGACCCCTCGCCACTGGACGCACCGTTGGTCGCCAGCCTGATCGGCACCTTCTTGAAACCGGAGATGCAGAGCGTCTATCGCCAGCTCACGGGGCTGCGCGCGTTCCGCACCGTCGTTCTCACGGAGCGGCGCCGCCACGCGGAGGAGTTTCCCTTTGACCCCGTGGTGGTCATGGAACGGGCCGCCACGCCGGCGCGCGCCCCCCGCCCCGGGCGGACCCCGCGGGGTCCGAAACCGCCCCGGACGCGGCCCCGCGGGAATTTCGTGCGCCGGTTTTACTATAAGCACCTCCTCGGCGTCTGGCCCCCGCCGGTCAAAGCGTCACCGCCTTTGGCGTCCTGGGATGCGGGTGAGCGGTCCGCCCCCTCCCGGCCTCCCGCTGCTCCCGAGGGTCTCCCGTCGCCTGATTCGTATAACCTCCTGCCCCTCCTGGCGGCCCACCGGCCGGCGCTGCTGCACGTCTATTACGGGCACAAAGCGGTCAAGTTCCTGCCGCTCCTCCGCCGGTGGCCGGGGCCGGTGGTCGTCTCCTTCCACGGGCTCGACGCGGGGGACGCCGCCTACCCGAAGTTCCCCGGCGGGGCGGGGGAGGCGCTGCCCGCCGTGTTCGCCCACGCCCGGCTGGTGCTCGCCCGCAGCCAATCCCTGCTCGACCGGCTCGCGGCCCTGGGTTGCCCGCCCGAAAAGCTGCGTCTCAACCGGGCGCCCGTCCCGCTGGGGGACCTGTCGCCGCGCCTGGTCCAGCCCCCGGCCGACGGGGAGTGGCGCCTGCTCCAGGCTTGCCGGCTCATCCCGAAGAAGGGTCTTGTCACGACGTTGCGCGCCTTCCGCGAGGTGCTCCGTGCCCACCCCGCGGCCCGCCTGACGCTGGCGGGCGACGGACCCCAGAGCGCGGAACTGCGCGCGACGGCCGCGGAGTTAGGCGTGGCCGCCCACGTGGATTTCGCCGGCTGGTGCTCCCCGGAGCGGCTGCGGGAGCTGATGGGCCAGGCGCACGTTTTCCTGCACCCGAGCGAGGGAACCCCCGGCGGGGACCGCGAGGGCGTGCCCAACTCGTTGCTGGAGGCGATGGCCACGGGCCTGCCGGTGGTGGCCACCACCCACGGGGGCATCCCCGAGGCCGTCACCGACGGCACCGACGGGCTGCTGGTGCCCGAGCGCGACCCCGCGGCCCTCGCCTCGGCCGCGCTTCGGTTGATGTCGCACCGTGAATTAATGAAAACTTTGTCCTACAGAGCGCAACTAAATATTCGTGCAAACTTCGGTGACACCGGACAAATCGCCAAACTGGAAACGTGCTACCAGGAAGTCACTACCAACTTTTCCCCGAGCAATCGTTCCATCTCTACACCCTTCACTTTGCCTGGCAAACTCTGACTGTCGCCCAGGAATTACCGGCTGAAATCAGCCGTCGACCCGGGCGGCTTTCGGTCGCAAAATAACCCCCCCCGTGCCCCCTGAACCGCGTCCCCCGGCATCTCGCGTCGGCAAGAGCCGGCTGGATTGCCTGCTCGTTGCCCGCGGGCATTTTGCCTCCCGGGAACAGGCGCAACGCGCGATCCTGGCCGGAGAGGTGTTGACCCCCGGCGGCCAACGCCTCGACAAACCGGGGGTGCGGCTGCGGGAGGACGCCACGGTGGAGGTGCGTTCCGGGACAAAACGTTTCGTGGGCCGGGGCGGCTGGAAGCTCCTGGCCGCCCTGGACGCTTTCGGACTGGTGCCCGCGGGGCGCGTTTGCCTGGACGTGGGCGCTTCCACCGGCGGGTTCACGGACTGCCTGCTCCAGGGCGGCGCGGCCCGGGTTTACGCGGTGGACGTCGGCCACGGGCAGCTCGACTGGAGCCTCCGGCGGGACCCCCGCGTCGTCGTGCGCGAGAAGTTCAACGCGCGGCACCTGCGCGCGGCGGACTTCCCGGAGCCGATCACTCTCGGCGTGGTTGATGTCTCCTTCATTTCCCTGACCCTGGTGCTGCCCGCGATGGCGGCCGCCATCGTGTCCCGGCCGGCGGCGGAGGGGAGCATCGTGGCCCTGGTCAAGCCGCAGTTCGAGCTGGGCCGGGCGGAGGTGAGCCGGGGCGCCGGGGTAGTGCGCGACTCAGACGCCCACGCCCGGGCCGTGGAGAAAATCCGGGCGTTCGTGTCCGACGGCAACCTGGGCGCGGGGGGGTGGCGGTGGGCCGGGCTGATCCCGTCGCCGTTGGAGGGGGCGGACGGCAACAAAGAGTTCCTGGCATGGCTGCGCCGCGATTGATCGGGCTGGTGGCCCACCCGGCGAAGTCCGGCGCGCCGGCGCTGGTCCAAGCCCTGCGCCGGGAGTTCGCCGAGCGCGGGGTCCGCCTGCTCCTGGAAACGGCCACCGCGTCCCTGGTGGGCGAGCCGGCCGGGGCGGGGGGGACGTTCGCGGAATTGGGCGAACGTTGCGATCTGCTCGTCGTCCTGGGTGGGGACGGGACCATCCTGCGGGCGGTGCACGCGCTGGGCGAACGGTTGCGCCCGGTGCTGGGCATCAACCTGGGACGGTTGGGTTTCCTGACCTGCTTTAGCTCCGCCGACTTCCGGCAGGCCGTGGATTGCGTGCTGCACGGGAGTTACCGGCTCAGCGAGCGCACCTTGTTGAGCGTGGAAGTCCTTCGCGCCGAGGGGTTCGCCGATCTGCTCGCCACCGGCACCCCGCCGAGCCGACACTGGGGCCTGAACGACGCGGTCATCAGTCGCGGCGCGCTTTCCCGGCTAATCCAACTGGAAACGCGCATTGACGGGGCGTTGCTCACCCAATACAGCGCCGACGGGTTGATCGTTTCCACGCCCACGGGTTCCACGGCCTACTCGCTCTCCGCGGGCGGTCCGCTGCTCGCCCCGGACTCCGGCGTCTTCGCCGTCACGCCGATCTGTCCGCACACGTTGACCAACCGCTCCGTGATCGTCGCGGACGGGGCCTGCATTGACGTGCGGGTTGGCGGCGGCCACGAGGAAATTTTTCTCACCGTGGACGGCCAGCGCGGGATCGCGTTGAATCCGGGCGACACCGTGCGAATCCGCCGCGCCCCGGTGCGCCTGCCGCTGGCGACCCTACCCGACCTGCCGTTTTTCGAGCTGGCCCGCCGGAAACTGCGCTGGAGCGGCGGCAGCGGCGGC
>CAXTFX010000210.1:0-7570 GCA_964243185.1 uncultured Chthoniobacterales bacterium | reverse complement strand
TCACGGTCGAGGAGGTGCCGGGCAACCCGGGCTATTACACCTCGAAGTTCTTCCTACGCCCCCACTTCCAGTTGGAGGGGTTGACGGTCTCGCTACGGCTGGTCACCAAGTTGCCCTCGGCGAAGGGTGGCTAGTTCCAATCCCTCCTCCCCGGTCGTCGGGCTAATCTCAAATCCCTTCTTCAGCAGCAGTTAGTAACCAAGCAAACCAACCGAAACACACACCCATGAACGAATATTACCTCACCATCGGAAAACCTGCGGGCTCCGGACCCGAAATCCTGGGCGAGTCGCTAACCATCACAAACGCCATCGAGATTTCCACCTTCAAATGGGGCGCGAAACAACCTGGCAGCGCGGCGACCGGCAGCGGCCAGGGCACCGGCAAGGTGGAAATGGAGGCTTTTTCCTTCACCGTGCCGATGAACAAATCCAGCCCCGCGCTGATGAACGCCTGCGCGATCGGCTGCATCTACCCGGCGTGTCAGTTGATCTGCCGTGAAGCCGGCGGCGCGCAGGAAACCTACCTGATCGTGGACTTCAAGGACGTGCTCATCACCAGCTACTCTACCGGCGGGTCCGAGGGGAAACCTGTGGACGAATGCACCTTCAACTTCGGGGCGATCCGGACGCAATACGGCGTGCAGGACGAGAAGGGCAAGGTGAAGATGGGCGCCGCGCTCGCCTGGAGCGTGAAGAAGAACCTCCCCACCTTCGCCACCGTCTAGTCGGCCGCGCAGGTCCGGGTGGGACGAGGTTCGCCCCGGTGAGCCCTCCCACCCGGAAGACTGCCCGTGGCTTGCCGGGACCGCGTCGTGCCGCCCGTCGGTGGGGATGGCCGGCGCGTCCGCCCCGGGGTCGTGCGGCCGTCGCGAAACTTTTCCCCGGCCCCCCCGTCTGCGATGACCACTGACGCTGAAACTCACCTTCGGGCGGGCCGCCCCGACGAGGCTCTGGCCAGCCTGCGCGACGCGATCAAGCGGGACCCGTCCAACGTGGGGCTGCGCCAGTTCCTCTACCAGTTGCTCGCCATCAACGGGCAGTGGGAGAAGGCCTTAAACCAGCTCCAGGTCGTCGCCGGGATGCTCCCGGAGGGCGGCCCCATCATGGCCACGCTCATCGGCTCGCTCATCCGGTGCGAGGGCCTGCGGGCGGAGGTCTTCGCTGGCAAGAAGAGTCCCCTGCTCTTCGGCGAGCCGGAGCCGTGGATGGGGGAGTTGGTCGAAGCCAACCGGCTGCTGGCCAACGGCGAAACCGCCGCCGCGCTGACGCTGCGGGCCCGCGCCTTCGAGGCGGCGCCCGCGCGCGGCGGCCGGCTGGACGGCGAGCCGTTCGCGTGGCTGGCCGACGCCGACGGGCGGCTGGGACCGATGCTGGAAGCCATGCTCGATGGCAAGTATTACTGGGTGCCATTCAGCCGCGTCGCTAACCTCACCCTGCCGGCCCCAACGGAGTTGCGCGAGCTCATCTGGTCCCCGGTCCATTTCACCTGGAACAACGGCGGCGCCAGCGCGGGCTTCATCCCGGCGCGCTACCCTGGCACCGAGACCAGCCCCGACGGCCCGTTGCGCCTCGGGCGGACGACGAGCTGGACGGAGCGGGCCCCGGACCTCCAGGTCGGCCTCGGCCAGCGCGTGTGGGCGACGGACGCGGACGACCACCCGTTCCAGTCCGTTCGCGCGGTGGAGTTTGACGCTGCCGCCTGATGCCTCCGCCCGGTAAACTCCCGTCCGACTCCGCGCCGCCCGAGCGGTTGCAACCCTGTTTGCTGGACCGGCTCATTGACGACAATCCCGACGTGCGGGATGACGAGGGGCGCACGGCCGGCGGACGCGGCGTGTCCATGCCGCGCTACCGCGAGGGCGTGCTGCGCGACCTGCGCTGGCTGTTGAACTCGAAGTGCCACCTGCCGAGCGAGATCGTCAACGATTTCCGCTGGGCCGCCCGGTCGGTTTACAACTTCGGGATGCCCGACCTGGCCGGCCGCGTGCTCAGTGAGGCCACCACGGGGGAGATGGAGGAGCAACTGCGCGAGGCCATCCTCCGCTTCGAGCCGCGCATCCTGTCCCACAGCCTGGAGGTTCGCGCCCTGACGGAGCAAGAGTTGCTCAAAAAAGATGCCCCCAACGTGGTCGGTTTCGAGATCAACGGCGACCTCTGGGCCGCGCCGCTGCCGGAGCCCTTCCGCGTGAAGACGCAGATCGACCTCGAAAGCGGGGACTGCCTGTTTTGAACAGCCGGTCGGCGCGGCGCCACCTCGGTGCGCGTGGCGACCCGCGGCGCGCGGTTTGACCCCTTTGCCTCCTTTTCCCCGTGGACCGACGCCTCCTGCACCACTACGACGTTGAGCTTTCTCACCTCCGGCAGACGGCGGCGGAGTTCGCGCGGGAGTTCCCCAAGGTCGCCGGCCGGCTGGGCTTGGACACGGAGGGGCGGGACGCCTGCCCGGACCCGTTCGTGGAACGGCTCCTGGAGGGGTTCGCCTACCTGACGGCGCGGGTGCAGCTCAAGATGGACGCGGGCTTTCCGCGCCTGAGCCAGGCGTTGCTGGAAACGGTTTACCCGCACTACCTCTGCCCGAGCCCCTCAATGGCGGTGGTGCGCTTCGAGCCGGCGCCGAACGAGGGCAGCCTCGCCGCGGGCGCTCCGGTGCCGCGGGGGACGATCCTGCGCACGCCGCTCGGAAAGGGCGAACGGACGGCCTGCGAATACCGCACGGCGCACGACCTGACGCTCTGGCCGCTGGAGGTCACCAAGGCGGAATACCTCACGCGCGAGCTGACGCAGTTCAACCTGCCGCCGGGGCTGGGCGCGCGGGCGGTGTTGAGGGTGCGGCTGAGGGTCGGTGCGGGGGCCAGCTTCGCGGACCTTCCCCTGGACCGGCTGCCGTTCTTCCTGCGCGGGGGGGACGATCTGCCCGACGCGCTCTACGAGCAGATCTTCGCCCACGCGACGGCTATCGTCGTCCTCGCGCCGGGGAAGTCGCCCGCCCCCGCTCAGGTTATCCCGGCGGCGACGGGCCTGCGCCGGGTGGGCTTCGAGCGGGAGGAGGCGCTGCTGCCGCAGGTGTCGCGGACGTTTTCCGCCTACCGGCTGCTCCAGGAGTATTTTGCGTTCCGCCAGCGTTTCCTGTTTTTCGAGCTGACCGGGCTGCGGGCGGCGGTGGGCGCCAGCGGGGCGCGGGAGGAGGCGGAGATCCTCATCGTCCTGCGCCGGCAGGAGCCGCGGCTGGAGGGGCGCGTGGACGCCGGCTCCCTGGCCCTGTTCTGCTCGCCGGCCATCAACCTGTTCCCCAAGCGGGCGGACCGCATCGCCCTGAACGACCGCAGCGCCGAGTTCCAGGTGGTGATGGACCGCACGCGGCCGTTCGAGTTCGAGGTCTTCGACGTCACGGGCGTCACCGGCTACAGCGCGCGCAACAACCAGGAGCAGACGTTCCGCCCGTTCTACCTGGCGAAGGAGGGCGGGGGCCGGGCGTTCTACACCGTGTTCCGGGCGCCGCGGCAGCTCTCGGCCCGCGAGCGGGAGTTCGGCCGTCACCACGCCTACACGGGCACGGAGACGTTCGTCTCCCTCGTGGACGCGCAGGCCGCCCCGTTCCGGCCGGACCTCCAGGGGCTCGGGGTGGACACGCTCTGCACCAACCGCCACCTGCCGCAGGAGGTGGCCTTCGGGCAGGGGCGCACGGACTTCAACCTGGAGATCGGCGCCCCGGTGGCCGCGGTGCGCTGCCTGGCCGGGCCGACCGCGCCGCGCCCGCCGCTCGTGGAGGGTGCCAACGCCTGGCAGCTCATCAGCCACCTTTCGCTCAACTACCTCTCGCTGCTCGACGCGCCGGGCGGGGAGGGCGCGGCGGCGTTGCGCGAGATCCTGCGCCTCTACGCCGACCCGCAGGACGCCCACACCCTCAAGCAGATTGACGGCCTGCGCGCCGCGTCCACCGCGCCCGTCTTGCGCCGGATGGAGGGGCCGGGGCCGATCACCTTCGCGCGCGGGTTGGAGGTTTCGGTGCTCTTCGACGAGACGCCCTTCGAGGGCACGGGGGTGTTCGTGCTGGGCGGGGTCCTGGCGGAGTTCTTCCGGCGCTACGTTTCCATCAACACCTTCGCCGAGACGGTCATCCGCACTGAGACGCGCCGGGAGATCATGCGCTGGCCGGGGCTGCCGGGGCGGCGGCCGGTTTCCTGAACCGAAGTCATGGACGCCGTCCCCGACCCCATCCTGGAGGACCTCGCGCGGGCGCCGTGGGGCTTCGACTTTTTCCGCGCCGTCCGCCGGCTGGAGTGCCGCTACCGGGACCGGCCGCGGGTTGGCTGCTCGGTGCGGCTCTCCGAGGACCCGCCGGTGCGCTTCGGGCAGGTCCCGTCCCTGGCGTTCGCGCCGTCCACCCTGGCCGGGTTCACGCCGGAGGTGCCCGACAACGGCCTGGGGCTGGATGGCGGCTGGCGGCCGGCGCGGATGTTGGTCAACTTCTTCGGCCTGCTGGGCGCGAACGGGCCGATGCCCCTGCACCTGACGGAGTTCGCCCACGAGCGCCAGCACAACGCGCGCGACTCCACCCTGGTCCGCTTCCTGGACATCTTCCACCACCGGACCGCCTCGCTGTTCTACCGGGCGTGGGCGGACGTGCAGAAATCCGTGGACTTCGACCGCCCGGAGGACGCGCGGTTCGCCGACTACCTCGGCTCCTTCTTCGGCCTGGGGATGCGCGTCCTGCGTAACCGGGATGCGACGTCGGACGACACCAAAGTCTTCTTCAGCGGCCGGCTCGCGATGCAGACGCGCCCGCCGGAGGGGCTGGAAGCCATCGTCGGCGAGGACCTCAACGTGCCGACGCGGATGGAGACGTTCGTCGGCCAATGGATCAAGCTCCCCGAGCCGTCGCAACTCCGCCTGGGCGCCTCCCCGGGGTCCGGCACCCTGGGGCAGACGGCCATCGTCGGCACGCGCTTCTGGACGACGCAGTTGAAGTTCCGCCTACGCCTCGGCCCGTTGCACCTGACCGAATACGAGCGGCTCCTGCCCGGCGGCGTGACCTGGGAACGGCTGCGGGCGTGGGTGCGGCTCTACGTGGGGCAGGAGTTCTTCTGGGACGCCCAACTCGTGCTCCTCGCCGCGGAGGTGCCCGCCATCGCCCTCGGCGGGGCCGGCCGCCTCGGGCGCACCGCGTGGCTGAGGAGCCGGGCGTTCACGCGCGACGCCCACGACCTCGTCCTCGCGGGCGAGGGTTGACCGCTCCCGCCAACGCACTTCCCGCCAGAATCTTCTTCCTTCTCTTCCCGTCTTCCCTCATTCTTCACTTTCCGCTGCCTACCCTCCCTCCCCTCATGGCTGCCATCCGACGCTCCGCCCTGTTCTCCAAGCTCAACCCGACCGCCTACAAGTCGGTCGAAAGCGCCACGCTCTTCTGCAAGATGCGCGGCAACCCCAACGTCGAGCTCGCCCACTGGCTCACCCAAATCCTCGCCGGCCAGGACTCCGACCTGCACCGCATCATCAAGAACTTCGGCCTGGACCAGTCCCGCCTCGCCGCGGACCTGACGGCCCACCTCGACAAGCTGCCACGCGGGGCCACGGCCATTTCCAGCTTTTCCGCGCACCTGGAAGGCGCCATCGAGCGCGGCTGGGTCTATGCCTCGCTGCTGTTCAACGCCACGCGCGTCCGCACCGGGCACCTCGTCATCGGCCTGCTCAAGACGCCCGACCTGTCCCCGTTCTTCGTCGGCCTGTCGAAAGAATTGCCCAAGATCAACGTGGACACGTTGACGGATAACTTCGCCGGCATCACCGCCGGCTCGCCCGAGGAGGGCACCGACCAGCCGGCGGCCGCCGGGGAAAGCGGCGCGTCCGCCGGGGCCTCCGCCGACGGCTCCCCCGCGCCGGCGGCGATGGGCAAGGGCGAGGCGCTGGCGAAGTATTCCGTGGACCTCACCGAGAAGGCCCGGAAGGGCGAGATTGACCCCGTGCTCGGCCGCGACACGGAGATCCGGCAGGTGATTGACATCCTCATGCGCCGCCGCCAGAACAACCCGCTGCTGGCCGGCGAGGCGGGCGTGGGCAAGACGGCCGTGGTCGAGGGCTTCGCCGCCCGCATCGCCAAGGGGGACGTGCCCCCGGCGCTAAAGGACGTGAGTCTGCGCTCGTTGGACATGGGGCTGCTCCAGGCCGGCGCCAGCATGAAGGGCGAGTTCGAGAACCGGCTGCGGCAGGTCATCGAGGAGGTCCAGAGCTCGCCCAAACCCGTCATCCTGTTCATTGACGAGGCGCACACGCTCATCGGCGCCGGCGGCGCGGCGGGCACGGGCGACGCCGCCAACCTGCTCAAGCCCGCCCTCGCGCGGGGCACCCTGCGGACCATCGCGGCAACGACTTGGGCGGAATACAAAAAGTATATCGAGAAGGACCCCGCCCTGACGCGCCGCTTCCAGGCCATCAAGGTCGAGGAACCCAGCGAGGACACGGCCGTGCAGATGATCCGCGGGCTGTCCACGACGTTGGAAAAGCACCACAACGTCCTCATCCTGGACGAGGCGCTGGAGGCCGCCGCGCGCCTGTCGGCCCGCTACATTCCCTCCCGTCAACTGCCGGACAAAGCCGTCTCCCTGATTGACACCGCCTGCGCGCGCGTGGCCGTTTCCCAGCACGCCACCCCGGCGGCGCTCGAGGACAGCACCCGGCGGATCGAGAACCTCCAGACCGAGCTCGACATCCTCGCCCGGGAAACCGCCCTGGGGCGCGACTCGGTGGAACGGACCGAAAAGCTGAACGCGGAGATGGCCGAGGAGAAGGCCCGGCGGGGCATCCTGGACGTGCGTTTCAAGGAGGAGAAAGAGGCGGTGGACAAGATTTTCGCCCTTCGCCGGCAGATCAAAGACTACAAACCCGCCCCGAACGCCGAGGCCGTCGTGGGAACCGGAAAAACCGTGGCCCCGACTGCCACGGCGCCGGCGGCCCCTCCCGCCGCGGCGACCAACGGAGCGAACGGGACGGACCCCGCCAAGGTGCTCATCGCCCTGCGCGCCGCCGAGGC
This sequence comes from uncultured Chthoniobacterales bacterium, assembly GCA_964243185.1. Taxonomy (GTDB): domain Bacteria; phylum Verrucomicrobiota; class Verrucomicrobiia; order Chthoniobacterales; family SZAS-18; genus CAXTFX01. The sequence goes on along the minus strand of CAXTFX010000210.1, from coordinate 541 downwards.
GGAGTTGAAGGCGATCCAGGGAGACGAACCGCTCATCCTGCCCAGCGTAGACGAGCAGGCCGTCGCCGCCGTGGTCGCGGACTGGACCGGCATCCCCGTCGGCCGCATGGTCAAAGACGAGATTCAGGCCGTGCTCCGCATCGCCGAGACGCTCGAAAAGCGCGTCATTGGTCAGCGCCACGCGCTCGAAGGCATCGCCAAGCGCATCCAGACGGCCCGCGCCCGGCTGGACAACCCGAGCAAGCCCATCGGCGTCTTCCTCCTCGCCGGCACCTCCGGCGTCGGCAAGACGGAAACCGCCCTCGCGCTGGCGGAGGTCCTCTACGGCGGCGAGCAGAACCTCATCACCATCAACATGAGCGAGTTCCAGGAGGCCCACACCGTCAGCACGCTGAAGGGCGCACCGCCGGGTTACGTGGGATATGGCGAGGGCGGGGTGCTGACCGAGGCGGTGCGCCGCAAGCCCTACTCCGTCGTGCTGCTGGATGAGATCGAGAAGGCGCACCCGGACGTGCACGAGATCTTCTTCCAGGTGTTCGAC
>CAXTFX010000209.1:0-7586 GCA_964243185.1 uncultured Chthoniobacterales bacterium | reverse complement strand
GCTCAAATACCCCGAGGGCACCGCCTGCGCCGCCGTGCTCAAGGCCGGGGCGACCCCCGCCGACCGGGCGCTGGCGTCCCCCTCCGCGCAGGCCGAGATGCGCGCCGCGGAGGCCGCCGGGCTCGGGCAGGCGCCGGGGGCGAAGGTGATCTTCACGGGCTTCTTCACCGGGCTGGCTTACAAGACGCTGAACGTCGCCCTCAAAGGCTGGAAGGAGGTGCCCGAGCGCATCTTCGGCGCGCCGCTCAACGCCGGGTCCGCGGCCATCGAGGTGTCCCCGGAGCTGTTGGGCGTGGGCTACATCATCGGGCCGCGGGTGGGCTCCATCACGGTAGCGGGCGGCATCCTGTCGTTCCTGGTGCTGATCCCGCTCATCAAGTTCATCGGCGAGGCGGCGCCGGGGCTGATCGTCGCGCCGGGCACGGTGCCCATCGCGGAGATGTCCCCGGGGCAGATCCGCGACAAATACGTGCTCTACATCGGGGCCGGGGCGGTCGCGGCCGGCGGCATCATCTCGCTCGTGCGCGCGCTGCCGACCATCTGGCACGGCGCGCGGATGGGACTGCGCGACGTGGGCTTCAGCCGCGGGGAGGTTACCGCCACCGCCACCGGCACCGACACCGCCTCGCTCCCGCGCACGGAGCGGGACCTGCCCATCAAGTTCGTCGGCATCGGCATCCTCGCGCTGCTGGGGTTGATCATGGTCGCGCGGCCGTTGCACATGAACTTTTTGGGGGCGCTGCTCATCCTCGGGTTCGGGTTCATCTTCGTGACCGTCTCCTCCCGGCTGACGGGTGAGGTCGGCTCCTCGTCCAACCCGATTTCCGGCATGACCGTGGCGACGCTGCTCTTCACTTGCCTGGTGTTCCTGCTCGTCGGCTGGACGGGCAACGCCTTTTACGTCACGGCGCTCTCCGTCGGCGGCATCGTCTGCGTGGCTTCCTCCAACGGCGGGACGACCTCGCAGGACCTGAAGACGGGCTTCCTCCTTGGCGGCACGCCTTACCGGATGCAATACGCCATCCTCTTCGGCGCCCTGGCTTCCGCGCTGGTGCTCGGGCCGATCCTGCTGGTGCTCAACGACGGCGCCACCGTGTATGTCCCCGCCGCCGAAGCCGCGCCGGGGCTGCAACTCCCCGTCCCCGCCGGGGCGAGGACCGAGCGGCTCCACGGCCCGCAGGCGAAATCCGACGACCGGACTTACGCCGTGGTCCACAAGACGGACCCCGCGGGCGGCCCCGCCGGCAAATACCTCGTGGACCCCGACACGGGCCGTGCCGCCTGGCTGGTGGACCCCGGCATCAACGGCACCGTCAAAAACCGGCCGGACGGGGCCACGGTGACGAAGTTCAACGCGCCCAAGGCCGTCCTGGTGTCCTACATCATCAAAGGCATCCTGGACCGCAAGCTGCCGTGGACGCTGGTGCTCCTGGGGGTAATGATCGCCGTGACGTTGGAGCTGTGCGGCGTGCCTTCCCTGGTGTTCGCCGTGGGCGTTTATCTGCCGTTGTCCTCCAGCGCGCCGCTGTTCGTCGGCGGCGCCGTGCGCTGGCTGGCGGACCGTCACTGGCGCAAACGGCCCGAGTTCGCGGCCCTGGGCAGCGAGCAGTTCGCCGCGGAGAGCGACAAAAGTCCCGGCGTGCTGCTGTCCTCCGGCCTGATCGCCGGCGGGGCCATTGGCGGGATCATCATCGCCTTCCTGGCCGGCGGGCTGGAGGACTTCAACGCCGCGCTGGAAAAGTGGGCGACGGCGAACAACCCGTTCTTCAAGGGCGCGCACTCCGATGCCCTGTCCATGCTCCCCTACGCCGCCCTGGTCGCCCTCCTGTTCCTGGTCGCCCGCGAACAACTCCTCGCCACTCGGAGACGCTGAACCCTCCCGTCCCCTTCCCTCTCCTTTCGAATTTCGTGCTTCGGATTTCGGATCTCCCGGCAAAGCCGGGCGTGGGGTGACCGACGGGATTCGAACCCGCAACAACCAGAATCACAATCTGGGACTCTACCGTTGAGCTACGGCCACCATCTGCACGGACCGGGCGCGCCAACGGGGTCGGCACGGGCGACAATGTTGCCACGCGACCCACGCAATGCAACGGGAAACACGGGGCCTATCGGCGTTGCGGGCCGGCCCCCGGGGGCGTAAGGTATTAGTCGAACTAATCCAAGGTCATGAACACTCCTCTCGACGCGGGTTTGGTGGCACGGGTGCTCGCCGGCGAGCGCATCACGTCCGACGACGCCCTGGCGCTCTACCGGGACGCTCCGCTGGCCGACCTCGGTGCGTTGGCCGACCGGCGGCGGGACCTCGCCAAGGCGCGGGATTACGACGGGCACGGGCGCGAGGTCGTGACCTACATCATTGATCGCAACATCAACTACACGAACGTTTGCAACGTGTATTGCAAGTTCTGCGCGTTCTACCGCACCGAGAGGGACTACGATCACTACGTCCTCTCCCACGAGGAAATTGACCGCAAGCTCGACGAGTTGACCAGCATCGGCGGCGTGCAGATCCTCATGCAGGGCGGCCATCATCCGGGGCTTGGCATTGACTATTACCTGAACCTCCTCAACCACGTCCGGGAGAAGTATCCGCACATCAACATTCACGCCTTCAGCCCGCCGGAGTTCAACCACTTCGCGCAGGTCTTCGGGATGCCGCTGCGGGAGGTCATCGCGAAGTTCAAGGACGCCGGCCTCGGCTCCATCCCCGGCGGCGGCGGGGAGATCCTCGTGGACCGGGTGCGGAACCGCATCGCGCCGCTGAAGTGCAACAGCGACCAGTGGTTGAAGGTGATGGAAATTGCCCATGAATTGGGTCTGAAATCTTCCGCGACGATGATGTTTGGCCACGTCGAGACGGTGGCGGAGCGCATCGAGCACCTCGACCGGCTGCGCGTGCAGCAGGACGCCACGGGCGGGTTCACGGCGTTCATCTGCTGGACGTTCCAGCCGGACAACACGCGGTTGAAAGCCACCCCGGTCGGCACCGCGGAATACCTGCGGATGCAGGCGTTGGGCCGCATTTACCTGGATAACTTCGAGAACGTGCAAAGCTCCTGGGTGACGCAGGGCCCGAAGATCGGGCAGATCGCGCTGCGCTACGGTGCAAACGATTTCGGCAGCGTGATGATGGAGGAAAACGTCGTCTCCAAGGCCGGCACGAGCTTCCGCATCAACGCCGACGAGATCGAGCGGCTCATCCGCGAGATGGGTTACACGCCCCACCGGCGGGACAACTGGTATCGGCTGCTGGACTAGGGCCGTTGCGCCCTGGAGGGGCACGCGCCGCCGTGCCCGCCGTCAGATCGAGTGTCTTATGCCAAGAGCGGCGCGGGCACGACGGCGCGTGCCCCTCCAGAAACCGCCGCCTACCGCACCCCCGCCGGCGTCGGCGCGGCGCCCGCGGCCGGGGCGGTGGGCGCGTCCTTGGCCGGCTTGTTGGACTCTTTCTTCACGGCCGCGGTCTTGGGCTCCGCCTTTGCCTTGTCGGCTTTCACCTCCACGTCGGTGGCCGTGATGGTGTATTGCACCGTCACCTTGTCGCCGACCTTGGGCGCGGCGCCGCCGGTCATCTTGGTCGCGGCGTCGCGGGCCATGACGAACTTTTCCTTGCCGCCCTTCATCACGGTGATGGTGCTGGCATCCATCGCCGTGATCGGGCCGGTGACCTGGTATTTTTCCGGGGCGGCGTGGAGGATCGTCGGCACCAGGGCGGCGGTGGCGAAGAGGGCGAGGAAGCGGGGGGGAAGCGAGTTCATGATTTCCCTTCAACGTGCCCGCGGGCATTCCCGGTTGTGCGCGCGGGAAAACGCTTCTTGACCTTCCCCCCCGCGCCCCCCATTTTCGGCGCTTTCCTGCTCCGGCCAACCCCCTCCGGCCCGTTCCGCGTCCACCCTATGAAATTCTCGTTCCGTCCCCGCGTCCCGCGCGCCGTTGTCGTTCTCGCCGCCGCTTCCCTGCTCCTGCCGGCTGGCGGCAGCCTCCTCCGCGCGCAAACGGCCGCGACGGGCGGACCGACGGTGCGCGACATCGAGATTCAATACGCCGGGCCCGCCTCCGTCTCCCGCGAGCGCATCCTCGGAAACATGCGCACCCGGGTGGGCCAGCCCTTCAACCAGCAGGCCGTCGAGGACGACATCCGCAACCTTTACGGCACGGGCGACATCACCAACGTGCGTATCTTCTCCGAACCCCGCGGGGACGGCGTGAAGGTCACGGTCATCGTCCAGACCCGCGCCGTGGTGCGGGAGATTTCCATCAACGGCACGCGCCGCCTCCGCGCCGGCTCGTTGAAAAAGAAGCTGACCACCAAGGAGGGCGGCATCCTCAACGAGGAGATCGTCGAGCAGGATCGCCAGAAAATCCTCCAGACTTACCTCGACCGGGGCTTCTCGGACGTCAACGCGCAGGCCAACATCACCTTCAACGAGCAGGCCGGCACCGCCGCGGTGGTTTTCACCATCAACGAGGGCGGCAAGAGCAGCCTGCGGCGCGTCATCTTCGAGGGCAACACCCACGTCCGCACCTCAGAGCTGCGCAAGGCCATGAAGGGCACGCGCGGCAAGACGTTTTACTCGTTCATTGATAAGAGCGGCCGGCTCGACGACGTGAAGCTCCAGGAGGACCTCGCCGCCGTGCGCGAGCTCTACCAGAACAAAGGCTACATCGAGGCTGAACTCGTCGAAACCCGCACCCGGCGCCTGCCCAACGGCGACGCGGAGCTGACCGTGGTCGTCCGCGAGGGTCCGCAATACCGCGTCGGCACGCTGGGTTTCGAGGGCAATAAGATCTTCACGGAGGCCGACATCCGCCGCTTCCTCAAGATGAAGGAAGGCGTCCTCTACACGCCCAAGGACCTCAAGACCGACGTGAAGACCATCGGCGACTACTACGGCAGCCGCGGCTACGTGGACGCCCGCATCACCCCGGAAGGTCAGCCTAACGGGAGTAACACGGTGGCGCTCCGCTACCGGGTGGAGGAGGGCGGCATCTCTTACGTCGAGCGCGTCAACATCGAGGGCAACACCGTCACCAAGGACAAGGTCATCCGCCGCGAGTTGGCCGTGGCCCCCGGCGACGTGTTCAACACCGTCCTGGTCGAGACGTCCAAGAAGCGCCTGGAGAACCTGGGTTACTTCCAGAAGGTGGACACCAACGCCACGGACACGCTCGTGCCCGGCCGCAAGGATCTGGACGTGCTGCTGGAGGAGAAGAAGACCGGCGAGCTCTCCTTCGGCGCCGGGTTCTCCTCCATTGACAGCCTCCTCGGGCAAGCCACGCTCTCGCAGGGCAACTTCGACCTGCTCAACTGGCCGACCTTCACCGGCGGCGGCCAGAAGTTCCGCGCCTCCGCCCAATACGGGTTGCGGCGCAAGGATTTCGACATCTCCCTGACGGAGCCGTATTTCCTGGACTACCGCCTGGCCCTCGGCGGCAGCCTGTTCTACCACGACACGAACTACTCCTCCACCTCGTCCAACGACTACGACCAGCGCAACATCGGCGGCTCCATCAACCTGCGCCGCGCGCTGACCCGCTACATCTCCGCCTCCATCGAATACCGCCTGGAGTCCATCCGGGTGGCTAACACCAACAGCGGCTCGTTCATCCTCTCGCAGGAATCCGGCGAGCGCACCCGCTCCGCCGTGCGCGGCGGCTTGTCCTACGACTCGCGCGACAGCGTGTTCCTGACCCGCCGCGGCGTTCGCGTGGATTTCTCGCCCTTCCTGGCCGGCGGTCCGCTCGGCGGCGACACGGAAATTTATGGCTTCAACCTGACGGCCTCCCGCTACCAGTCGCTCCCGCTGGACACCATCTTCCTGGTGAACGGGGAAGTGTCCACGGTGGACACCCTGGGCGGCGGCGACCGCGTCCCGGTGTTCGACCGGCTCTACCTCGGTGGCGCCAACAACTTGCGCGGCTACGGGTTCCGGCGCGTCGGCCCGAAGGATTACAACGGCGTCCCCGTCGGCGGGCGCACCCTGGCCCGCGCCACGGCCGAGTTCACCTACCCGGTGATCGAGCGCGTGCGCGGCGCGGTGTTCTACGACATCGGCTACGTCAACAAGAACTCCTGGGATTTCAAGCCCGACAGTCCCGAGCACAAACGCAACGACTTCCCCATTGACCCGAGCCGCACCGACACCGACCCGAAGACCCCGGACCCGAACCCGACCAAGAACGATTTGCGTAACCAACTCTTCGGCGGCGGTTTGATGATGGACCTCGGCGTCGGCGTGCGGTTGGACCTGCCCATCGGCCCCATCCGGCTCGACTACGGCTACCCGCTCCTGTCCGACGACTTCAACAAGCGCACCTCCGGCAAGTTCTCCTTCAACGTCGGCTACCAGTTCTGACGCGCCGGCCCGGCGCGGGCGGCTATAGGTCGCGCGGCCGGAACGTGTTCCGCGGGGCATCCACCTGGAGGGGAACGTGGTTGGCGAAGCCCTCCCCGTTGCGCCCCTCCGGGGAGGTGAGCGAGGAGCCCTCGCCGTCCTCGCCCAAGCGCAGCATCAGGCACTGCTCGTGCGCTTCCCCTTCCAGGCCGGCACCGGCGCCGAAGCGCTGCCAGCCCTCCAGATCGCGGTGGAAGCGGCCTTTGGCCACCCGGACTTGGACGACCTCCTCGCGCGCGATGCGCGCCAGGGTTTCCCGCTCGAAGGCGGTCACGGGGGTGAGGACGATCTGGGTAAACCCCGTCTTCCACGTAGATGGCGGTTTTCATAGGATTGGGCTGGTGGGAAAAAAACTCCGTCACGGAGTATTACGGAAAATTTTTGCCGTGGTTACAGGGAATCTGCGTTTCGGCGAACTTTTTCGTCATTTCGCGCCCCCTTGCTTCCAGGGGGCCTTCTGCTAAGAGGGGACCAACCGTGCCCCGACCCGCCGTTATGCGTCCCGCCCTCGTTTTCCTCGTCCTCTGCCTCTGGGGCCTTGTTCACCCGGCCGCCGGGCCGCAGACACCCCCGGTGCCCGCCGCGTCCACCGCGCCGGGTGCCGTGGCCACCAACGTTCCCCCGCCCGCGCCCCCGGTGCCCGCCGCGCCCGAAATCACCTGGAGCCAAGTGCGGGTCAACGAGCCCGTCATCGCCATCACCTTCGACGACGGCCCGCACCCGACCCTGACGCCGTTGCTCCTCGACATGCTGGCGCAGCGGAAGATCCACGCCACGTTTTTCGTCATCGGTTCGATGGCCAAGGAGCACCCGGAAATCCTCCAACGCGCCTTGCGCGAGGGGCACGAGATCGCCAACCATTCCTTCACCCACCCCAACCTCGCCAAGATGAGCGAAGACGGGGTGCGCCGGGAGTTGAACGGGACCAAGGACATCATCACCAACGCCCTCTCCCGGCCCGTCACCCTGATGCGTCCGCCCTACGGCTCGCTCAAGGTCGAGCAGCGCCGCTGGGTCAACCAGCAATGGGGTTACAAGATCATCCTCTGGGACGTGGACCCGCTCGACTGGCGGCGGCCCGGTCCCGCGCTCGTGACGCAGCGCATCCTCTCCGGCGTCAAGCCCGGCTCGATCATTCTCGCGCACGACATCCATCCCGGCACAATCGAGGCGATGCCCGGCACGCTC
>CAXTFX010000208.1:2781-7588 GCA_964243185.1 uncultured Chthoniobacterales bacterium | reverse complement strand
AAGCCGATGTCGCCGATGACGTGCAGGATCACGTCCTTGGCCATGACGCCGCGGGGCAACCCCCCCTCCAGGCGGAAGCGCATGGTTTCCGGCACCTTGAGCAACAGCTTGCCCGTGCCCATGACGAACCCGGCGTCCGTGTTGCCGATGCCCGTGGCGAACTCCCCGAACGCCCCGGCCATGCAGGTGTGGGAATCCGTGCCGAAGAGCACCTCGCCGGGCCGGACGTGGCCCTTTTCCGGCAGGGCCGTGTGGCAAACGCCCGCGAAGGAGCGGCCGTATTGGCGCTTGAGCTGCCCGCGGGAGGCGTCGAACTGCCAGTGGCCGGCGGGGTCGTCAATCACGTCGTAGAAATACGGGAGATCCTGTTCGCGGACGAAGTCGCGCAGGATGTCCACGTTGCGGTTGGACAGGGAATCCGCCGTGAAGATGTAGTGGTCGGGGATGATGACGATCTTTTGCCGATCCCAAACCTTGGCGTCGCGGCCGAACTCGCGGTGAAAGACGCCGATGGTGCCCGGCCCGCAGACGTCGTGCGTGAGGAGGACGTCGGCGCTCACCCAGACATTCTCGCCGGGCTGGACGCGGGCTTTGCCACTGGCGCGGGCCAGGATCTTTTCGGTCAGGGTCATGGGGTGGGTAAAACGAAAACCAGGGTCGGGAAAATGCCGTGGGGGACAGCAGCCCGCAACGCGATTTTGAAAACCGCACCGGGTCGGGCGGGGCGGGACGAGGGAGGGACGGCCCGGCGGGCGGCTGAAAAGGCGGACTTACGGGGGGGAAGTGCCGTATCAAGTTGGGGTTTGACCGGGGTGACGCCTGACGTGGTTGCAAATTTTTACAAATTTTATTTCACAGGGTCAGGTCGGGGTGCTAACAATGCCTCCATGAACCTTGGACAACGCCTTAAAAACCTCCGTCGCGACCTCCATCTTTCCCAAGAGGAAATCGGTGGTCATGGATTTGTGTCCGCCCCCGGGTGGATCAAAATCGAGAACGGCCAACGCCTGCCCAGTGACCGGCTGATCGTCGAGATCGTCCGCTGGCTGGTCAAGAACAAGCACCTCGCCTCCGGCTCCTCCGACCACCTGCGCGAGGAGTTGCTGACCCTCAAGTATCTCGGCCACCGTTCGGAGTTCGTCCGCGGCCTGGCCCAGAAACGCTTCGACGCCCTCCAGAAGGAGCACCCCGAAGCCCCCGTGCTCACCCCGGCCCCGCTGCCGGAGGGGGTCGTCCGCCGCCGCCAGCCCGGCCGGCCCGCGACCATGAGCCCGCGCCGCACCAAGTCCTCCAGCAAGCAGAAGGCCTGAGAGGTTGGTCCCGCGCCGCCGGTCGGTCTTCCCGGCGCGCGCACCGATCCCCAGGGTTCCAGCCCAACGCGGCCGGTCCACCGGGAGAGGGAACCAATGTTCCCACCCGGCGGCCGGCCGCGTTGTTTTTTCCGGGCCGACCTTTTTCGTGTCACCGTCCGTCATGGAGCCGCCCCTTTCGCCCTCTGACCCGTTGCCCTCGTCGTCGTTCCCCCCGCCGGTCCCGGACGCGCTCGTCGCCGCCCGGCGCGAGAAGGTCGCAGCGTTGCGGGAGCGGGGGGTTGATCCCTTCGGCGGCCGGTTCGAGACCAGCGGCCCGGACTTGGCCCACGTCCGGGCGCAATTCGTCGAGGGCGCGACCCTGCGGGCCGCCGGCCGCGTGACCGCCCGGCGCGACTTCGGGAAATCGCTCTTCCTGGACCTGAGCGACCTCACGGGGCGCTTCCAGGTTTACCTCAACAAGAAGAGCCTCTCGCCCGAGCAGGCGGAAGCGCTGGACCTGCTCGACGTGGGGGACTTCCTCGGGGCGGAGGGCGAGTGCTTCCTGACCAAGACCGGGGAACCCACCCTGCGCGCGTCCCAGTTCGTCGTGCTGGGCAAGGCCCTGCGCCCGCCGCCCGAGAAGTGGCACGGGCTGGCGGACGTGGAGACCCGCTACCGCCAGCGCTACCTCGACCTGGTCGCGAACGAGCGCAGTCGGGAGGTGTTCCTGGCCCGCTCGAAGGTGCTGCGCGCCATCCGCGAGTTCCTGCACGAGCGCGGCTTCCTGGAGGTGGAAACGCCCATGATGCAGCCCGTCGCCGGCGGGGCGGCGGCGCGGCCGTTCGTCACGCACCACAACGCCCTGGGCAGCGATTTCTACCTGCGGATCGCCCTGGAACTCTACCTCAAGCGCCTGCTCGTGGGCGGGTTCCCGAAGGTGTTCGAGATCGGGCGCAACTTCCGCAACGAGGGCCTGAGCCGCCGGCACAACCCGGAGTTCACCATGCTGGAAGCCTACTGGGCCTACGCCGACTTCGAGCAGATGGCCGAGTTGGTCGAGGAGATGGTCTGCCACTTGGCCGCGCTCGTCACCGGCGGCGACGGCCGCCGCGTGGAGCACCGCGACGCGGAGGGAAACGTCGTCCGGACGGTCAACCTGCAACGGCCCTGGCGCCGGGCGCGTTACCACGACCTCATCCGGGCGCTCGATCCCGGCTGGTTCGAGCGGGACCCCGCGGGCCAGCGGTCCCGGGCCGCGGAGCTCGGCGTGGAGGTCCCCCCCGGCCTGGCGCCCCACGAGATCACCCAGCAAGTGTTTGAAAAGCTGATCGAGGAAAAAACCGTGGACCCGCTGTTCGTGACCCACTTACCCAAAGAACTCGTCCCCTTGGCTAAACAGAACGTCACCGACCCGGCGCTGGTGGACGTTTACGAACTCATCATCAACGGCCAGGAAATCTCCCCCGGCTACTCCGAGCTGAACGACCCGGAGGTCCAGCGCGCCCGCCTGCTGGCCCAGGCCGGCGAGGAGGTGCACAAGCTCGACGAGGATTTCCTCCTCGCGCTCGAGCACGGGATGCCCCCGGCCGGCGGCATCGGCGTGGGCGTTGACCGGCTGCTCATGCTCCTGACCGGCGCGGAGTCCATCCGCGACGTGATCCTGTTTCCGCACCTGCGGCCCCGGGAACGTCCGGAAGGTTGATCGGGGAACGCCCGAAAATTTTCCTTGGGAATTTGTCGCGGAGGTCCCATGCTCTTCCGCAACCCGCTCTTACAGGGCCAAACCACAGAGAAACCTAACCCCCAACAACCGTGAAAACCCCTACCCTCCTCACCGTCCTCGCCGCCTCCGCCCTGCTGCCCCTCGCGGGCCTGCGCGCCAGCCCGACGTTGGACATCGTCGAGAACTCCGCCGGCATCACCCAGGTGGCCCTCTCCCAGGATATTCAGGTCGGCGCCCTCCAGTTGGGCCTGACCCTGAGCCCGGTCGAGGGCAGCACCACCGCGGGCGGCGGCAGCAAGGTCAACTTCCCCATCACCGGCGGCGCCGTGGACGCGGCGACGGCCGTGGGCGAGGTCATCCACCGCGGCGGTCTGACCATCAAGAATAGCCAGGGCCGCCAGGTCACGGCGTCCTCGTTCGTCATTGACCTCAACGACCCGCGCAACCCCGTGCTCACCGCCCTGATCACGCTCAACGGCAACGGCGTGGGCCGCATCGAGCTGTTGGCCGTCACCGTGCCTGGCTTCAGCCTGCCGCTGAAGGTGAACGGCTCCGGTCAGGTCAAGATCAAGAACATCCAGCTCAACCTGACGCAGACGGCCGCCGACGCCCTCAACCGCGCCCTCGGCATCACCCAGTTCACCGCCGGCTTCAACGTCGGCACGGCCAAGCTGGTCGCCTACCCGGGCCAAGCCCTCTGAGCGCGGCCACCGGGCACACCCCGGACCGCCCCGGCCCTGGTCCTCGCCTCCGGGCGGGGCGCCCCCGCGGCGTCCCGCCCGTTTTCGTGGTCGGAGCCGGGGAAATTTGCTCGTTGGATAAGCCCCCGGGGCAAAGGACAATCGTTTCCCACCGTATGATCGTCACCACCGCCCAACTTTACCGGCACGCCTACGGCCAATACGCCGTCGGCGCCTACAACATCAACAACATGGAACAGACGCTCGGCCTGTTCCGCGGCTGTCTGGACTCGCAGGCGCCGTTCATCATCCAGCTCTCCAAGGGCGCGCGGGCCTACGCGGACAAGCGGATGCTCGAAGCCATCATCCGCACGGCCGAGGTCATCTTCCCCGACGCCATCTTCGCCGTCCACTTGGACCACGGCGACGAGGCGAGTTGCTACGACTGCATTGATTCCGGCTTCTACTCGTCGGTGATGATTGACGCCTCGCACGATTCCTTCGACGAGAACATCGCCATCACCCGCCGGGTCGTGGACCGCGCCCACGCCAAGGGCCTCTCCGTCGAGGCCGAGCTGGGGCAGCTCGGCGGCGTCGAGGAGGACATCGCCGTGGACGAAGGCCACGCCTCGCTGACCAACCCTAAGGAGGCCGTCGAGTTCATCCAACGCTCCGGCTGCGACGCGCTGGCGGCGGCCATCGGCACCAGCCACGGAGCGTATAAGTTTAAGGGCCAGCAGTCCTTGCACTTTGACGTGATCGAGCAGATCGCCGCCAACGTGAAGGCGGCCGGCCACGCGCCCATCCCCATCGTCATGCACGGCTCCTCCTCCGTGCCCGTGTCGGAGGTCGAGCGCATCAACGCCGCCGGCGGCAAGCTCGACCCCTCCGCGCGCGGCGTGAACGAGGAGGAATACCTGCCCGCCGCCAAGCTCGGCGTGACCAAGGTCAACATTGACACCGACGGCCGGCTGGTCTGGACGCGGGTGCACCGGGAGTTCTTCCGCGACCAGCCCGCGGAGTTCGACTTCCGCCCGCCGGGCAAGGTGTTCGTGAGCGAATACGCCGCCTTCATCGCGCACAAGAACGGCAAGCTCGGCAGCGCCGGGCAG